>CAZAPH010000004.1:43971-59245 GCA_964487105.1 uncultured Akkermansia sp. | reverse complement strand
AAAAATATTAGGTGTGTTTGCGGAGAATCAGATCTACTTTTATGTATCATTAATACATATGGCACTTAGTTAGAACGAAATAAAAGATAGAGCATTAAATTTCTCAAAAGAATGGGCTGACACTTCAAATGAAGAGGCAGACGCAAAACCATTTTTAGTGGAGTTTTTTAATGTGTTTGGCATTAGCAGTAAACGAGTTTCATCCTTTGAACATCGTGTAAAAAAGCTAGATGAAAAAGACGGCTATATTGATTTGCTTTGGAAAGGGACCATTTTAATTGAAATGAAAAGTCGAGGTAAAAACCTTGATAAAGCCTACCAACAAGCAAAAGGTTATTTACACGGACTCAGACAACACGAATTACCTAAGTACATTTTAGTTTGTGATTTTGAAAACTTTAGACTTTACGATCTCGAAGATCAAAAAACAATTGAATTTAAACTTAACGAACTTGTAAAAAATGTAAATCACTTTGGTTACATTTTAGGTTATCAAAAAAAGGTTTATAAAGAACAAGACCCTGCAAACATTAAAGCGGCAGAGTTAATGGGCAAACTCCATGATAGGCTGGAGGAAATTGGTTACACAGGGCATCCGTTAGAAGTTTACTTAGTTCGTATTTTATTTTGTTTATTTGCCGAAGACACAAGTATTTTTGAAAAACAACAGTTTCAAAACTATATTGAGCAACGCACCAACGAAGATGGCAGCGACTTAGCATCAAAAATTCAAGAGTTGTTTCAAGTATTAAATACACCTAAAGAAAATCGTTTTAAAAACTTAGACGAACAGCTTGCTGATTTTGAATATGTTAATGGGAAATTGTTTGAAGAAATATTGCCTATGGCAAGTTTCGACAGCAAAATGCGCCTATCATTATTAGAGTGTTGTTATTTAGATTGGAGTAAAATATCTCCTGCAATATTTGGCTCAATGTTTCAAAGTGTAATGAACCCAAAAGAACGTAGAAACCTTGGCGCACATTACACAAGCGAAACCAATATTTTAAAACTAATTAAACCTCTTTTTTTAGACGAGCTTTGGAAAGAGTTTGAAAGCATTAAAAATAATAAAAACAAACTCTCCGAATTTCATAAAAAAATAAGCACACTCAAATTTCTCGACCCTGCTTGTGGTTGTGGAAATTTCCTTGTCATTACTTATCGCGAATTACGGTTACTGGAATTGGAAATATTGCGGGTGCAACATAAAAATCAAACAGCCATCAGCCTTGAATCTATATTGTGGATTGACGTTGATATGATGTGCGGTATTGAATACGAAGAATTTCCTGCTCGTATTGCAGAAGTGGCTATGTGGTTGATAGACCACCAAATGAATATGTTAGTTAGCCAGGAATTTGCACAGTACTTTGCGCGAATGCCATTAAAAAAAGCAGCTATAATTGTTCATAGCGATGCGCTAAAAATAAATTGGCACACATTTGAAACAGAAGATTCATCAGTAAAAAAACTATATGCAGATAATGTAGAAATTTCACAAGTTGTAAATGAAACAAAAGAAAATTATAAATTAGAAATACATTCTCCTAACGTTACTTATCAAGGTAAAAAGGTGCTTAGGAAAGAAAGCGAACCTAAATACGACTATATTATTGGAAATCCACCTTTTATTGGTTCTAATATAATGAAGCAAAATCAGCGTGACCAAATATTAAAAGAGTTTAATAATGCCGCAGGTGGGGGAACTCTTGACTATGTCACTGGCTGGTATATTAAAGCTGCAAAATACATACAAGGTACAAATACTAAAGTAGCTTTTGTTTCTACAAATTCAATTGTTCAAGGTGAGCAAACAAACTTACTTTGGAGTTTATTACAGCACAAATACAGTATCAAAATTCACTTTGCGCATCGCACCTTTAAATGGAGTAATGAAGCCAAAGGAAATGCAGCCGTATATTGTGTGATAATTGGCTTTGCTAATTTCGACACAAATAATAAACGAATTTTTGAATATGAAGATATAAAAGGTGAAGCACACGAAATTAAAACAAAAAACGTCAATGCATATTTGATTGATGCACGAGATATTCTAGTAGAAAAAAAGAAAAAACCAATTTGCAATGTGCCTGATATTATTAAAGGAAATTACTACGCTAAAAGTGAGGGCTTAATCATTGAGGAGGAAGATTTAGATTATTTGATAACTAATGAACCAAACGCAAAAAAATGGATTAAGCTATTAATTGGTGCAGATGAATTTATTAACAATAGGAAACGATACTGTCTTTGGTTAGTAGATTGTCCTCCTGATGAACTGAGAAAAATGCCTTTGGTAATGGGACGTGTTAATCGTGTAAGAGAAGACAGATTAAAAAGCACAGACAAAGGCATGCAGAACCTTGCTCCTACAAGGTTTAGAGAAACAAACAATCCTGATAAATGCCTTGTAATTCCCGTTGTCTCTTCTGAAAGGAGAAATTATATTCCTATGGGTTTTATAGATAAAAATACAATCTCAACAAACGGTAATTTAATTATGCCTAATGCTGATTTATTTCATTTTGGGATTTTAATGTCAAAAATGCATATGGCTTTTGCAAAAACGAAAAAACTTGTCTGCCGAAACTTTTTGCAAAAGCTATTACCTCGTCCGCGCAAATTGGGCTTGCTTGGTGTTATAGGGCGTTGTTATTGTCAATGACTGCTTAAAATTTTATTTACAAAGTCCAACCATTCGTATTTAGGAATTTCGTTGTCAAGATAATAGTCGGGCTGTAAACCTTTGCCGTCAATTGTAAAGTCGGGAATACGAAAACTTTTTGATAAGCAGTAACCTAATTCCAAGTCGTTGCAAGGAGATTTAACGGAATACATATTAGAAATGTCAAGACTACCGAAGGTTGTTGTACCAAACAGTTTTACTTTATTACTTTGTTTGGCAGCTAAAATAAACTGCTCAGTAGTGCTACCACAACCACCGTTTATTATTATGCCAACTTTTTTTGGATAAGTATATATTGTGTCGAAAGTTTCAATATTTACAATAGAACTATCGAGGTTCACAAATTTTCCCAAGTTTTTATTTAGTTTATCCGCTGCTTCTCTTGCCCATTTTCTATCATCGGCAGAGGCGTCTAGGTCATTCGCAAATTCTTCCATTCTTTTATTATTTAATGGAGTCGATAAGAGCTCCATTCCAACAATTCTTATTGGATTAGTATAAATAAGTGGTATTAGCTTTTCATAGCTACCGTCACTACCACCACCATTATTTTGCAAATCAATAATCAAATTTTCAGTTTTTGTGATGGTTTGCATATTAGCCATTATAACACTATCAATTTGTTTTTTAGCCGAACCGTTGAATGAAGGAATTCTTAGAATAACTGTCTTGTCTGAAAGTTTTTCAAATAGAGGAATGGTTGTCGATTGATATTTTAGAAATCTGTCAATTGAATTGTCGACTGGAAATGTTGGGGAAAGCCTTTTTAAGAAAACAAATTCCATAGATAAATAATTATTGCCTATCAATTTTACTTCCTTTATTTCACTTGCGGAATGATTTTGCATAAAATACGTTGCAGAAAGTTTACCGTTTTCGTCTTTAATTTTGAATTTCACTTGCGTTTTATTCCAATAAATTCCATCTGCCTCAAGAACAAAACCAATGTATTCATTATTAACTTTACGTATTCCAATTTTATAAGGAGGTGATGACCAAATACCCTCAAGGCTTGGCGCTTTTAATTGAGAAATGTAAGTATTGAATTCTTTCTCATCATACGCATATTTTTCCCAGTCTTTATATTGCAATCGAATTTTATTATTATCGACCTTATCCTTTCCGACAGTTTCTTTCTTAGCGATAGATTGCAACCATAAATGTCCTCTGCGGAAATAACGCAACCATTCTAAAAGTGCTTCAGCACAAAGTTCTTTGTCTGTAATAGTTTTTACTTTTTCGGTATAAATGTCAGTGTGCTTTTTATAGTCTGCTTCGCCTTTTTTATCTATTACATATTGAAAGCCTGCGTCATTTTTCTCGAAGGTCTCTTTTAGCCAAACGAAGTTGTCGGCACAACTACAATTTTGACCGAATACCAGCCTTGATAGAAAAATTGTCAAGATGATTAAAAGTCCTTTTTTCATATTTAGTCTATTGTTTGTCGGTCGTCTTACAATGCCCTATAACGTTTCGCGGCTACTGGCAGGCGGGCTTTCAATGCTTCACCTGTCTATTACCACAAAAGTTTATTTAAAGATACAAAAGTTTCTATTACCTCCTCCGCCCGCTTGCCAGTAGGTGCTGTTATAGGTTGCCAGCCGCACAAAGGTTTTTCTGTCCGTGTCCGTTTACTTTGTACGGGTTTGTTTAAAATAATATTTTCTATGTCCACTCGCGCCACCTGCAAGAATAAAAATATTCCCATCACGTGCCCATTTATTTGCTATTATTAATTCGTTGTCTTTGGTCAGCGCAAGTCTTAAACGATATATGTCACGTTTACTATAAAAAATCGGGATTATTGTTTTCTTGTTGCGAAAGTAGATTTGAAAATAACCTTTCTTGAATTTTCCGTCAAATGATTTGGTCTGCGAATTTTTGTCAAAACTGATTTGTAATTGTCCGCTATTATTAAAGGAAAGGTTAATACTGTCTGACCGAACTTGGAATATTTCAAATACTTCAAGCATTGTACTGTCGGGATAATGCCCTTTCGTCTTGCTTGGAACGTTATAGAAAGAGGAATTGAATGTCTTGTCAATTGGTTTGAAGTCTGCCCGTTTAATTTTAAGTCCCGTACAGGATGATAAAATGAGAAAAGTCAATATTATTAAAGTAATATCATTTTTCATTTTCGTTGTCTGTCCGGCTGGTTTGTTGTAAGCTCCCCCAAAACTAGTACGATTTAAAAGTAGACAAAAAGTTTAACTTTAAACCGTAAAAAGATGAAAAAAGGAAAATTCACAGCAGGTTAGAGTTATTAACTTTTATAGGGCATAAAATATTAAGTCTATATTAACCAAATACAGCAGCAGTTGTATGTTTGCAACGTTTTGTGTTTTAGCTAATTTTGATTCAAAAAAATAAATTAATTACTCATTTTTTCTTATCCTCTATTATAACTTCGTCCTTAGTTTTATATCCGGTATTTTTTGGTTTGTTATTTTGTTGTTGTTTTGTATCGGGTACATATTTTATTTTACCCATTTTTTCTATTTTTTTAGTTGTATCTTGTTTGTTGTTTTTCGGCCCACAAATGTTTGGAGGGTCTTGCTTATAAGCAACTGCACCCATTTTAGGATAAGTTTCTTTTGGTGTAGTTTGGGCGCTAGAGAAAAGGCTATGTCCAAAAACAAAAAATAGTATTAACGTAACTTTCCTTACAAATTTCATGTGTTTAAATTTTTCAAAAAAATCATCAAATGTTAAGGCTTCTAATTGGCTTTCATCAAACCGGCCACATACACTTTCATTTGAAGTTTTTTTTCTAAAAAAAGCTTTAATTTGATTTAAACTTTTACTACTAAAATCTATTACATTTTTTTGACAAACTAGGCAAAATGCTCCTTGTTCATTCGGAGTCATTTTGCTCCAATTTTCATGGCAGGGTTTATTAATTGAAACTTTCATTATCTTAATTTTATATTAAGATGCCAGCTCAATTAAAATTCCATAAAGTATTAAAAAATTATTTATTAATAGTTAGTTTTTCGTTTAAAACAACATACATTTCTGTTTGCGAGAGGCTTGATAATAGATTGTAATTAGTTTGTTGCTTTAAATTTTTATTAATTAGTTTTTCTATTATGTTTTGTATGTTTTTGTTACTTAATGAATTATATTTATTGATAAGGGTAGAAAGTTTAATTACAAGTTTTTCTCCTTCTGCGCCTACATTAAACTCATCACTAAGTCCTGATTCTTCAAGCCATTGATTTGTATTTTCAAAATTTGTTGGAATAGTATTTTGTTCAAATGCATTAAAAATAATTATTGTTTTAATTTTTTCGCATGTATTTTTAATGTCTGTTGCAATTAAATTTAGTTCTGCGTTTTGTTGTGTTGTATCGTTTTTAATAGATTGTGCTAGAGCAATTAATTTTTCTTGATGCAAATAGTTATTTGTTTTTGTAATATAAAACTGTTTACTTGATTTTAAACTTGTTTGCAAAAAAAACACACCTGCAAGCATAATTAAAATAATTGTTGTTGTAATAGTATTTATTTTATTAGCCGGATTTTTTACGCCATTAAAAAAATAGAGAGGAATAAACACAAAACTAAATAAGCCTAGTGTAATAAACCATAAATTACTTGCGTAGGGCCAATGAAAAACTTTAAATAAGCTATAAGTACAAAATAATATACCATTTACAACTCCAATTCCAAGTAAAAGTTTTCCTCTACTTTCGGTTGTTTCACTTCTTTTTGTCATAAACATTAATGGTAAAAAAATAAGCGCACCTATGCTCATCCCTAATAAAATAAGGATTGCAGCACCTGGCCAGTGCATAAATTTGAAGAAAGATCCAATAATAAAAAATGTTGCTGCAGCGATTCCGCTATTAATCATTACTTTTTTCATAGTGTAATAGTTTTTATAAGTTAATAAAAGGAGAGTTTCTTCTTCAATTTCCCAAAGTTCATTTTTATAAAATGACGTAATGGTTTTTTTATAGAAGCTCTCGAAGTCTCCATTTTCTTCGAGATTTTGTTCAATGATACAACAGATATGATCTAATAGGTTTTGCTGCAGGCTCTCCATTTCAACGCCACGTGCACTAATGTCGTTGAAAATATAGTCTATCTGTTGTTCGTTGAGTTGGTACATATTAAGCCGTTTTAGGTTTAATGTCTAATAAAAATTTCATTGTTTCCATAAAGTCTGCTAACTCGCTTACTTTTTCTTTGGTTTTATTTTTTCCACTCGGACTTAAGCTGTAGTATTTTCTTACACGCTTTCCTATAAATTCAGTTTCAGTTGTAACTAATCCATCACTTTCTAAAGCATGTAAAGTGGGGTATAATGCTCCTTCTGTAATTTGAATTTTATTTAAGGTTAATTCTTTTACCTTTTGAGTAATTTCGTAACCATACATTTTTTTATTATCGGCCAATAATTTTAAAACAATAGTTTTAAGCGTGCCTTTTATAAGTTCTGAAGAGTAAATCATGTTGTTATAAGTTAATACTTAAGACAAAGATACATAAGAAACTAATGTATTTAACAATTAGGTTAAAAATATTTTATATATAATTGAAAATCAATGCAATAAAATTTTGAATCGATTAATTTTATTTAAAATTAAAGCAAAAAAATTAACTATTTTGTATTGTTAGTTATCCTAACTATATTTGTACAGCAATATTGCTAAATAATTTTAAAAACAAAACAATGACAAAATCAATTTTTTATCATGCCGGTTGTTCGGTATGTGTTAGTGCAGAACACGACATTATTAATCTTTTAGGGGCAAATAATGTAGAAGTTGTACATTTTGGTAACGATAAATCTAGAATTACAGAAGCTGAAAAAGCAGGAGTAAAATCAGTACCAGCATTGGTAACACCAAACGGAAATGTTTTACACATTAATTTTGGAGCGTCAATGGCTGATGTAAAAGGTTAATTAAAATATCCCATACTATTAAAGCAATTAATTTTATGGGATATTCCATTAATTTTAAAAATGAAATCATTAATTCTTATTTTTGCATTGATGCTTTTTACAACATCAAATGCTCAAACAAAAAATTTAAAACTTAAAAATATGCAAGTAGCCGTTTGGGACACCTATGTAACTAAAAAAGATAGTACTGTAATGCATTTTGATATTATAGCGCCTATTACTACTAAAGATGCTTCTGTAATTTATCAATATGGTAAAAAGTATTTAAAATCAAAAGGGCAGGATGGGCAAACCATTTCAGCAAAAGAGTGTAAATTCTGTCATATAGAATATATAAAACCAGAATGGGAAAGTGAAATAATTAAAAATGGATATTTTATTTACGAAATGGAAAACTGTGATTAATGAAACCTGATATTAAAAATAGAATTGATGTTGAACTATTAGTAAATACCTTTTATAACAAGGTAAAAACAAGTAAAATATTAGGTTATATTTTTGATGATGTAGCTAAAATTAATTGGGAAACCCATTTGCCAAAAATGTATTCGTTTTGGAGTAGTATTTTATTAGATGAACATAGTTTTACCGGTAATCCAATGCAAAAACATGTTGAATTAAATAAGTTAACCCCTTTGTCTCAAAACGAATTTGATGAATGGATTACACTATTTAATAATACAGTTGATTCATTATTTTCAGGTGAAAAAGCAGATGAGGCAAAAACCAGGGCAGCAAATATTGCTAGATTAATGCTGTTTAAAATTCAAAATTCATGAGTAATTCAGATTTTAATTTAACACAACAAAACCAAAATATAAACAGTAAAATTGTTGTGTCGTTAGAAAAAATTGCACAGTCGTACAGAGTTTTGTTGTGGCAAGAAAGTAAAGCGTTTGATCTTAGTCCTATTCAAATTCAACTTTTAATATTTTTATTAAACCATAGTAATGAAAAAAGAAAAGTTAGTTATTTAGCAAATGAATTTAACTTAACAAAAGCTACCATTAGCGATACAATTAAAACTTTAGAACAAAAAAAATTAATAAAGAAAGAATTCGAACCTTTAGATACACGCAGTTATATAATTCAACTTACTAAAAAAGGCAAAGCAATTGCCGAAAAAACATCTTTCTTCACTAAAGAAATTCAACACTCAATAAATAAACTAAACAAAAATGATAAAGAAGTTTTAATGGTTAGTTTATTTAATATTATAAAACATTTAAATAGTATTGGTATAATAAGTTTACAAAGAATGTGTAGTACATGTAATTATTATCAATCATCAGCAAACGGCGAAACACATTTTTGTAATTTATTAAATCAAAAATTAAACATTACTGATTTACGAGTTGATTGCCCAGATTATCTAAAAATCGCTTAAAACTATAATTTAATTCATCCCAAACATTTCAAAAAAATCATGAAGACTTGATTAATTTTTTGAAGATTAATTTGTTTTATTAATGGCTATGTTAACCTGAATTTGTCATTTTTGCAAGAATAAAAAATGCTCCTTTTGTTACTATTTTTGCGTTTGCTGGAACATCTTTTAACAAAGTTACTTCACTGTATCCAATATCAGTTGTTCCTTTTCTTACTGGAATTCTTTCAAATTCAAGTTCCTCTCCATTTTTAATTTCTATTTTCGTTTCAACGTGTTTGTGTTCATTAGTATGGTTATGTTCTTTATCGTGCTTGTGTTCTGTAGCATTATGAGAATTAGTTACAACAAAAATATAATCTTGTCCTTGATAATTTACTATTGCTTCAGTTGGTAAAGCATCAACTGTTGCGTTTTCTAAACTCACCAATGCTGTAATATTCATTCCATCAATTAATCCGTTTTTTTCACCCTCTACCATTGCATGAACTACAATAGCTTTAGAATTTTGTTCAAAGGTGTTACTAATTGCATACACTTTTGCATCGTATTCTTTACCTGGATTATTTGTTAAAGTAAAATGGATTGTTTGCCCTTCTTTCAATTTATTTAAATCTTTTTCATAAACAAAAAGATCGAGATGTAATTGACTGTTGTCAATAACTTCTGCAATTGGATTATTAGCATCTACATAAGAACCAATATTTACGGAGATTGTACTAATTGCTCCTGAAATTGGACTAGTTATGTTTATTAAACTTTGAATATTTTCGCTTGTAAGTGTTGTTATGTTTAAACCAATTTGTTCTAATTGTTTTTGCAAACTTGCTTTTCTTGTTTTTAAAATGTTTAATTCTGATTCAGTTGTTTGAAGCGTTTTTAAGGCAGTTGCATTTCCTGCTTGTAACTCTTGTTGTCTTTTAAATTCTATTTCATATAAATTTAATTTAGTACAAGTAGCTAAGTATTCTTCCTGCATAGTAATAATAGAAGTATTAGCAATAGTTGCGATTATTTGTCCTTTTTCAACATTTTTACCTGATTGAACAAAAATAGATTTTATGATACCACCCATTAAAGTATTTACGGTTGCTTTGTTTTGGTTTGGTACATTTAATATTCCGTTTGCCTTTAACGAAGCCGTTAACTGCTTTTTTTCTATAACACTAAATTCCAGATTAATGGATTTTATTTGTTCGGCAGTTAGTGATACTGTATTACTATTTTCATGTTCTTCGTGATGTTCTACTTCGTTATTTTTTATCGAATCTGATTTACCACCGCATGATGAAATTAACAATACAACAGTAAAAAGAATCATTTTGATGAAATTATTTTTCATATTAAAATTTATTTATTAGTTAAGTAATTAATGTTTATTACCGATTGATTTACTTGATTTATACTTTGTAAATAACCCAATTGCACTTCGGTTACAGTTTGTAAAGCTTGTAGGTATTCAATATAACCTATTAATCCGCTACTGAAGTTAAGTTTTGCTGTATTTAAAATTGTTGAAGCATTTTGTAAAGCTGTAAGTTTATAGTAATTGTACTGAGATAAAGATTGATAGTATTGTTGAAAAGCATTTTGTAATTGCGAAAGTAAAATCAACTTATTATTTTCAGTTTCTTTTTGTAATGATTGTTGTTCAAAACTTAGGGCTTTTACTCTTGCACTATTACTAAAGAATGTAAGAGGTATTGCTATTCCTGCATTTATTCCTGTAAAACGTTTGCTTCTATCGAAATAAACATCTTGATTGTTTATAGATTGAACACCCATAAGAGATTGATTAAAATAGCCGATAGAGAAATCAGGTAAAGATTGAGCGATTTCAACTTTTTTATTTTTTTCAGCGATAATAGCATTTTGATACATCAGTTTAAGTGAAGGGTTATTGGTAATTAAAGATGTATCAAAAGACGATGATACAGAGAGAGGTTCAAAATTAATAGGATCATTTACTTCAAATTCTTCTTTTATGTTTAGTAAAGCTGATAAAGAAGCAAAACTTGCTTTTATTTCACTTTCGTTTTGAATTAATTGAAGTTTAATTTGTCCTTGTTTTGTTTGAGCAGTTGTTTTTTCAAGGAGATAAGTTTCTCCTGTTTTAAAACGAAGTTCTGAAGCTTTCACAAAATCAACATACGCACTGTCTAAATTGTGTAACTGATTTTTATATTTCTTTAAGTATTGCAATTGATAATACAGGGCTAATACTTGTGCTTTGATTTTATTACTAGAAATTTGTTGTTTAAACTGTGCTCCTTGAAGTTGTGCATTTAATAAACCAGATCGAGCCGAATAATAAGTAGGAAAGGGAAAACTCTGATTAATTTGAAAACCCAAATCTTGATTAATACTATTGTATTGTCCGTATTGCATATTTACACCCGTTTTAGGCAATTCAAAAGTTGATTTTTTTAAACTCTGCGAAGACTGAACGTTTAATTGTTGTGCTTGAAGATCTAAATTATTTTTCATCGCCATAGAAATTGCTTCATCAACACTTAGTTGTTTTAATTTTTGTGCATTTACATTTTGAAATGCAAACAACCCAACAATTAAAAAAGTTGTAATGGAATTAAATTTAATTTTCTTTTTATTTGAAAACATTAAATACAATAATGGCAAAACAAATAAAGTTAAAAAAGTTGCTGTTGCCAACCCACCAATAACAACAGTTGCAAGTGGTTTTTGAACTTCGGCACCTGCTCCGTGTGATAAAGCCATTGGAAAAAAACCGAGTGATGCAACAGTAGCTGTCATTAGTACTGGTCTTAAACGAGTTTTTGTACCTTCTTTTATTCTTTCAATTATATCTGTTACACCTTCTTTTTCTAATTGGTTAAAAGTTCCTATTAAAACAATGCCATTGAGTACGGCTACACCAAAGAGCGCAATAAACCCAATTCCTGCCGAAATACTAAAAGGCATATATCGCATTAGTAAGGCAAAAACACCACCAATTGCACTCATAGGAATGGCTGTAAAAATTAGAGTAGCTTGTTTTAGTGAGTTAAATGTAAAATAAAGAAGCATAAAAATTAACCCTAAAGCAACAGGAACCGCAACCATTAATCGTTTAGAGGCAGCTTGTAAATTTTCAAACGTACCACCGTATGTAAAATAATAACCTTCAGGTAACTTAATTTTTAAATCAAGTTGCTCTTGTATATCTTTAACTACACTTGTTACATCTCTTCCCTTCACATTAAATCCAATAACTACTCTCCGTTTACTATCTTCTCTACTAATCTGAGCTGGTCCAATTTCCATTTTTATATCTGCAACTTGAGAAAGCGGTATTTGTTTACCCTCTTTAGCCGGAATGTACAATCTATTTACATCTTCTAAAGAACTACGGAGCCCACTATCAACACGAACAACAAGGTCAAATCGCCTATCATTTTCAAAAACAACACCTGCATTACCACCGGCAAAGGCTGAACTAACTACATGATTAATATCTTTTATATTTAATCCTTGAGTTGCTATTTGAGATCTGTTGTATCGAATAACGATTTGTGACAGCCCTTCTACACGTTCAATCATTGGGTTGGTTGCACCATCTACTTTTTGTATGATAGAGCCAACTTTATTTGCATAAGTAACTAAAGAATCCATATTTTCTCCAAAAATTTTCACGGCTACATCTTGCCTTATTCCTGTCATCAGCTCATTAAAGCGCATTTGTATGGGTTGATTTTTTTCAAAGAAAACCCCTGGAATAACTTCAAGTTTTTTAAAAATTTCATCAGCTAATTGATCATAACTTATATTTCTTTTCCATTCTTTTTGAGATTTCAGAACAATTACTAAATCTGATGCTTCAGGTGGCATTGGATCAGTTGGTACTTCCGCAGAACCAGTTTTCCCTACAACCATTTTAACTTCGTCAAATTCTTTAATTATTCTTGAAGCCTGCATACTTGTTTCTATACTTTGAGATAAAGAAGTGCCTTGTGGTAAGATGCAATGAAATGCAAAATCGCCTTCAGTTAAGGTTGGAATAAATTCACCACCCATTCTTGAGAAAATAAAAACACTTAAACCAAACAATACAATGGTTATTAAAACAATACTTTTTTTAAATTGTATTGCTTTGTAAAGTAATGGAGAATAAAATTTTTGAAAAAAAGTCATCATCTTATCACTAATGGTTTCTTTATTTAAAAGTTTTTTTGGTAAAAACAAAGCACACATCATAGGAATGTATGTAAGAGAAAGTATTAGTGCGCCAAATATTGCAAAACCTACAGTTTGCGCCATAGGTTTAAACATTTTTCCTTCAATACCAATAAGCGTTAGTATTGGAATGTAAACAATAAGAATAATAATTTCTCCAAAAGCAGCGCTGTTTCTAATTTTTGAAGCAGATTGAAAAACCTCTTCATCCATTTCTGTTTGAGATAATTTACCAATTGTTTTTCGCAAAGCCAAATGATGCATTGTGGCTTCAACAATAATTACTGCACCATCTACAATTAGTCCAAAATCAATAGCACCTAAACTCATTAAATTTGCACTAATTCCAAAAACATTCATTAGCGCTAAAGCAAATAACATGGCTAATGGAATTGCGGAAGCTACAATTAGTCCGGCACGAAGATTACCAAGGAACAATACAAGAACAAAAATCACAATAAGCGCACCTTCAATCAAATTTTTCTCAACAGTAGAAATTGCTCTACCAACAAGTTCGCTTCTATCAAGAAAAGGTTCAATAACAATATCATTAGGAAGTGATTGTTGAATTGTTTTAATTTTAGCCTTAACACGATTAATAACTTCTGCACTGTTTGCTCCTTTGAGCATCATTATTACTCCTCCTACAACATCTTTTTCTCCATTATAAGTCATTGCACCATAACGTACTGCACTCCCAAAACGTACTTCGGCAACATCTTTAATAAGAATAGGAATTCCTTTTTCGTTGGTTTGAACAACAATGTTTTTTATATCATCAAAAGAACCAATTAAACCAATGCTTCGAATAAAATAAGCATTAGGTTTTTTATCGATATAAGCTCCACCTGTATTTTCATTATTTTTTTCGAGTGCTGTAAATATTTCGGGAATTGTTACATTCATTGCTAATAATTTATTAGGATTAATAGCAACTTCATATTGTTTTAATTGTCCACCAAAACTATTTACTTCGGCAATGCCTTTTGTACCATATAGTTGTCGTGCAACTATCCAATCTTGCATGGTTCGTAAATCCATAGCAGAATATTTACTTTCGCTTCCTTTTTTTGGATGTAGAATATATTGATATATTTCACCTAAACCCGTACTAACAGGAGATAATTCTGGTGTACCTATTCCTTTAGGAATTTTAGTTTCAGCTTCTTTTAAACGTTCATTAATAAGTTGGCGTGCAAAGTAGATATCAACATCGTCATCAAACACAACAGTAATTACTGAAAGTCCAAATCGGGAAATACTCCTTAATTCAATTAAGTCAGGAAGATTTGAAATACTTCTTTCAATGGGTGAGGTAACCAATTGTTCTACTTCTTGCCCAGCTAGAGTAGGGCAATTTGTTATTATTTGTACCTGATTATTTGTGATATCAGGTACGGCAGCAATACGAAGTTTTGTTGTTCGCCAAATTCCCCATATAATGAGCGCAATTGTCATCAATCCAATGATGAATTTGTTTTTTATGCTAAACGCAATTATTTTATCTAACATGAGAATTAATTTAATGAAAAAATGAAATATCAATTTTTCGAATTACGAAAAATGATTTTAATTGTTTGCAGTAGCAAAACAATTATAATTATTCATTAACTAATTTTAGGGGGTTGCCAAATAGAGTTAAGATTGTTGTTCTCTATAGTATTATTTTTGTAAAAAAAGCCAGTTGATTTTATAAATGTGAAATTAAAATCTGTTGTAAGATATGAAGAAACAAAACCAATTGCAGAGGTGTGAACATTTACACAACAATTTCCACAGTGTTTAAATGGTAAGTTACAATCGTTATCTTCTTCACTTTGTTGTTTAGAATGAGCGTTATTCTGGTGGTGGTTAGAATAATGTTTGTGAATAAAATCAAGAAAATTTTTCGTGTCTTTATGTTCGTAGGTGTGGTGGTAATAATGCGTAAATAGTTTAGGAAGTTTAATTAGTTCTTCAGCAAAAGTATTATTGCTTATAATTTGTAATAATAAAAATATGACTATTACCTTTTTCAACATTACAAATGTACAAAATAAAATTGTTAACTGATTAATGCATAATATGGGTTTAAAGAAAATGGTTTATTTATAAA
>CAZAPH010000004.1:0-43961 GCA_964487105.1 uncultured Akkermansia sp. | reverse complement strand
CAGATTGAATATTAAAATGTTTCTCATTGGTATAAATACTTCCTTTTAAACTTTTGCTTCGCCAAACAGCTACATAGGAACCTGGTTGTAAATAAAAGTTTTGTATTGTATTATTTGATAAATTACATACCCATTGGTATTTGCCGTTAGTTTTTTGCATTACACAACCGTCTCCAGATTCTAAATTTTTTACTGTAAGCATTCCTGCATTTGGGATGTTAAGCTCTTTAGTTTTGCTTTGTTCTATTTCAATATCGTTAATGTATATACGAGGTAAGGTTAATATTTCAACATTATAATTTCCTACAATATATTTTTCAATTGAGTTTAAAGCCTGAACATGTAATGTGTTTTCGTTATTTTGTTTCCTTACAATATATTTTACTTTTTCGTTATAATTATAAACGCCTGCTGGCCTATTTATACTTAAATAACCTTGAGGCGCATCAATTGGAATTATAGTGTGTTTACCCACAGTTAATTTAATCTCTTTACTTTCAACTGGAGGTATGGTGTGTGCAATTACTTTATAAGTAGGGTAGTCATCAATATAAAGTGTATCAGGGTTATTTAATTTATTAAGTGTGTGAATATAATTGTATTTATAGGCTTTTTTATTTAAATCAATAAATGTTGTATTTACATTGGTTTCTGCGGGTAAACCAATATTATTTAATAAATTAACTTGTGCAGTGGTTTTATTTAATTTTTGTTGTTGAATTAAATTAGTTATAGTATTAAATGTTTCATTATTTTCGATATCAAAAAAATCACCTACACACTCAAAAGTTTTTATTTGATCAGGACTTAAGCCAATACCAATAATAAATGGTTTAAATATTATTCCTTTTTCCATTAATTTTTGACGAGCTTTGCAGGGGTCACCGCCACATTCTTCTATACCATCGGTAATAAGTATTACAATATTGTTTGATTTATTATCAATAAAATCATTAGCGGCTTGGGTTAATGAATGTTCAATTGGTGTAATTCCTGTGGGTTTACAGTCTTTTACTTTTTGTTTAATTAAAGCAATATTATTAGAACCAAATGGAACTACAAGTTTACTGTCTTTACAATCCCCTGGGGGATATTTAATGGTATGTCCATACATTCTTAATGCAAATGATAAAGATTTATCTTTACTTAAACTATCAATAAACTTGAAAAACAATTGTTTAGCACCTTCCATGCGCGTTATGCCTTGAAAAGAAGCTTTCATACTATTGCTAGCATCAAAAACAAATAAAATTTTAGTTAGTTTAGGTTTAAGTTTGTTTTGAGCGAAAAAATTTAAGTTTAAATGTACAAAAACGGCTATTATAATAATTTTAAAACGCACGGTTAAATGTAGGAATTTTAGAGGCTTTTAGTAAATTAATACAGAATAGTTATAAACGCTAAACGTTAAAAACTAGGTTTATAGTTTTGCTTTTTTAGATTTTGGAACAATTTTTTTAGAATTGCTTTTAGCTTTTGGTTTAGTATTGTTTTTTATACTATTGTTTTTAGAGTATGTTTTTGGTTTTGCAGTTGCTTTAGAATGAACTACTGTTTTTTTACCTTTTTTATAATTTGATTTATGAACTGGTTTCTTTTTTCTTTTTTTATATTTTGTTGCTTTGGCGTAATATTTACCATTTTTACCTTTAACGTAATTACGTTTAGCCATTCCAACATCCCTTCTATGTCTTGCTCTTAAGGCGCGTAAATCGTATTTATTATCTACATCTGTTTTACGTAACACAAAAGTATCGCTCTTTAATTTTCCAGATGTATAATCAATAAAATCTTCAGTATCTAAAGCTTGACCCAAATAACGCATTTCAAAATGTAAATGGCTACCATAAGAACGCCCTGTGTTGCCTCCTAAACCAACCATTTCTCCAGCTTTTAACTGTTGCCCTGGTTGAACTTCTAATTTAGATAAATGGCCATAAACGGTTTCAAGCCCATTATTATGACGTATAATAACACAATTGCCATAACCATTACAATACTTTGCCAACCTCACCATTCCATCAAATGCAGTACCAACGGTATCACCAGTTTCTAAATCAATATCAGTTCCGTAATGTGGTCGGTATTTTCTCCAGCCAAAATCACTTGTAATATTTCCTTTAAAAGGCATTTTAAAACCACCATCATTTTCTTCTACTAATCGAATAGTTACACTATCTTGTTTAAATTGTTCAGCAAAATGGTAAGGGTGAGCAATGCTAGTATCCCAAGTGGCGTATAAATCATGACTTGGAAATAAAATTTGTGTAGTGTCTGGAATTTCCTCTTCATTTATGATTTCGGAAGAAACAACAAAAGCAGTTGTATCATCGCGTTTTGCCATTGATCGTTTTGAATCTTCAGACTTTGTTTTTTTATCATCGGTAGGATTAATGGCTCTTATACCAGAAACTGACAATACAAAAACTATAAATATGTAAAAAAGTTTATTCAATCAATTTTAGAATTTTGCAAAGATTGCATATTAATCCATATTTCCAAATATTGTAACCTTTATTTATGGCTTATTTTATTAACAAAGTAAAGAATTTAACATAATTTATTAATCAATTATCTGATTATCATGCTGTTGTGTTTATAAAGCCATTTAACCATTTATGTAATTTATAGTCTTTATTTTCTTAATTGTATAATTTAATGTTTTGATTAGAGCCAATAAATAAATATTAATTTAAGGTATTTTTTTTGTTTTTGATTAAAATAATTTAAAACAGAGGCATATACCAATATTTTTTATCTTTGTTGCTTATACCAATTAGAAATAAAAAATTACAAAAACATACTCTTTTACATTTTTGTAACATTGGTATTTTCATACTTTGTTTATTTTGCTGTTAAATCTGGCCAAGCAAAGGAGGTTTCTCACAAGGTAAATACAGTTATTGGATCAACTGATTATTGGGGCGATTTTTCATCTGTTTTTAATCATAATATTACCGAACCACTAGCCATTTAAATGTTACAAATTATCACTATTATTTTGGTTGCTAGGTTACTTGGTTTTTTATTAAATAAAATAGGTCAACCTACTGTTATTGGCGAAATTTTAGCTGGAATTTTATTAGGGCCATCATTTTTAGGAATGTATTTTCCGGAGTATTCAACATTTTTATTTCCAGCAGAATCAATATCTAACTTAAATTTTTTAAGTCAAATTGGACTTATACTATTTATGTTTGTTGTTGGTATGGAGTTAGATATAAAAGTGCTAACTACTAAGGCTCACGAAGCATTAGTGATTAGTCATGCCAGTATAATAATTCCATTTGCTATGGGTGTAGGGGCTGCATATTATATGTATGATTATTTTGCTCCAATTGGAATAAACTTTTTATCATTTGCATTGTTTATAGGAATAAGTATGAGTATTACTGCTTTTCCGGTATTGGCAAGAATAGTACAAGAAAGAGGAATTAATAAAACCAAATTAGGTTCTACAGTAATTACTTGTGCTGCAATTGATGATATAACGGCTTGGTGTGGATTAGCAGTTGTTATTGCTATTGTAAAAGCAGGTAGTTTTGTTAGTTCGTTATATACAATTGCACTTGCTATTACGTACTTAATTTTTATGATAAAAGTAGTACAACCGTTTTTACAACAAATAGGAAATAAATACTCAAACAAAGAGGGCTTAACTAAACCTATTGTAGCCATTTTTTTTATTACACTTTTAATTTCTTCGTTTTTAAGCGAAATTATTGGAATACATGCATTATTTGGAGCTTTTTTAGCCGGAGTTGTAATGCCTGCAAATATAAATTTTAGAAATATTTTTATTGAAAAAGTTGAAGATTTATCGTCTGTTTTATTATTACCATTATTTTTTGTTTATACAGGTTTAAGAACACTAATAGGTTTACTTAATGAAATAAATTTATGGCAGGTTTGTTTTGTTATAATTGCAATTGCAGTTATTTGAAATTTTTGGGGAAGTGCTATTTCCGCTCGCTTTGTAGGTAAATACTGGAAAGATAGTTTAACTATAGGTGCTTTAATGAACACTAGAGGGTTAATGGAATTGGTTGTGTTAAATATAGGTTTTGATTTAGGTGTTTTAACTCCTTCAATTTTTGCAATGTTAGTAATAATGGCAGTTGTAACTACGTTTATGACAGGCCCATCTTTAAACTTTATAAACTTTTTATACCGTAAGCAAACTACCGAAACAACTGAAGAAAAAATTAATTTAAATGAAATTTACAACATATTAATTTCGTATGGAAATCCTCTTAAAGGAAAAGCTATGCTTAAATTAGCTCACGCTTTAGTTAAAAGTAATTTAGCAACGTCAAAAGTTACTACAATCCATATTTCACCAAGTAATGAACTTAATAAATATAATTTAGTTGAGTATGAAAAAGACAGTATCCTTCCTATAAAAAAAGCGGCTTTAAAACTTGCTATGGAAATTGATACTGTGTTTAAACCTGCACTTGATATTGATAAAGAAATAATAGAAACTAGCACCAATTCAAATTATGATTTATTATTAATTGGTGCCGGACATTCTCTGTTTAAAGGGTCTTTACTTGGAAAAATTTTAGGTGTAACAACAAAATTATTAAATCCAAAAAATGTATTAGATACGTTAAAAGAAAGAAAACTTAATTTTGATAATCCTATTTTTGACGAACACACTAATAATATTTTAAAAAACGTTACAATTCCTGTTGGTATTTTTATTGATAGAAAATTTGAAAATGCTAATAAAGTTTTATTGCCTATTTACAACCTCTCTGACAGTTTTTTAATGGTTTATATTCAAAAATTTATTTCAAATAGCTCTTCCAAAGTAACTATTTTAGATGTAAATGGCTTGTTTATACAATACCCCGAATTAAAACAATCTTTTACATTAGGAAATTCGACAATTAATATTGTAAACGATTACAAAAAAGCAGATGAGTTTTATAATTCATTTGATTTAACGCTTTTAAATATTGAAAGTTGGAAAGAATTAATAAAAGATGAAGTGCCTTGGGTACAATATTGTCAATCTATTCTTATTTTAAAAGCATAATAAATGAACTATCCTATAGTACAATTAAATAAAGGAAAAGAAGTTGCATTAAAACGTTTACACCCTTGGGTATTTAGTGGTGCAATTAAAGTTTTACCACAAAACTTAAATGAAGGAGATATTGTTAAAGTTGTTGATGCAAATAATAATTTTTTAGCAATAGCATACTATGCTTTAGGAAGTATTGCATTAAGAATTTTATCATTTACAGAACAAGAAATTAATATTGATTTTTGGGTAAAAAAAATAAAAAAAGCTTGGGATTATAGAAAACACCTACAAATAGTTAATCAAAAAACAAATGTTTTTAGATTGTTTTTTGGCGAAGGTGATGGAGCATCTGGTTTAATAATTGATTATTATGATAACCATGTGGTAATACAATGCCATTCGTATGGAATATATCTTCAACGTAAATTAATTGCATCGGCTTTATTAGAAATACATCCTGATAAAATTAAAAGTATTTATGATAAAAGTAACGAAACCTTACCAAAACAATTTGCTGAAAATTGTAAAAATGAATTTTTATTTGGAAGTATAACCGATAAAGTAATTGTTAAAGAAAATAATCAATTATTTAATATTGATTTTATTAACGGGCAAAAAACGGGTTTTTTTATTGATCAAAGAGAAAATAGACAACTTTTACAAAATTATTGTAAAAATAAAATGGTGTTAAACACTTTTTGTTACACCGGTGGGTTTAGTATTTATGCAGCAAAAACTGCTACCGAAGTTCATAGCGTAGATGTTAGCACAAAAGCAATAAAGTTGTGCGATGAAAATGCTGAATTAAATAGTATTTCAAATAATAAAAGTTATTCGGTTGATACTTTTGAATTTTTAAAAAATAAAGAAAATATTTATGATGTTATTATTTTAGACCCTCCTGCATTTGCTAAAAACAGAAGCTCAAAACATAATGCAGTTATAGGGTATAAACGCTTAAATACAATTGCACTAAAACTAATTAAACCAAACGGAATTTTATTTACTTTTAGTTGTAGTGGTGTAGTTGATAAAAATTTGTTTTATAATACCATTGTTTCTGCAGCAATTGAAGCAAAACGTAATGTAAAGTTATTACATAATTTAAGTCAACCCCCCGATCATCCTGTTACGCCAAATTTTCCTGAAGGGGAATATTTAAAAGGAATAGTATTATTTGTAGAATAAAAATTTAAGCAAATTAGTTTTTTTTATTTTTTACTATCAAAACTAATTCACCTTCTAATAATAAATAACCAAATTCATAACAAAAGTAATAACTGTTGTTATTTTTGGTGGTTTTTATGTTTGTATAATAATTAAAATTAAACCCTAAATCTTTTAATTTTTGAATACCAATTTTTGAAGTTTCTCCTTTTAAATTTGCTTCTAAAATCCGTCTGTTTTTTCGTAATGTGTTATTTACATTCCTCACAAAATTAGTAACATCGCTGTTAAGTACATTATTATGCGAATTTCTACATTGATCGCTACAAAATTTTTTATCAATTCTGCCTTGTATAATTTCATTACACTCTAAGCATTTTCGTTTAATTTGCGCCATACCTAAGCTATTACTTTTAATGTGTTTTTAACTATTTTTGCTTTTTGCTTTGCTTTAATTAAATCGTCATCAACTATTGTTACATGCCCCATTTTTCTAAATGGTTTTGTTTTTTCTTTTCCATATAAATGTACATAAACACCACTAAACTTAAGCACATCTTCTAATCCCAAATATACTGCAGTGCCTTCATGGCCAAAATCACCAAGTAAATTAATCATAACTCCAGATTTTACAATTGAGGTGTCGCCTAATGGTAAATTTAAAATGGCTCTTAAATGTTGTTCAAATTGAGAGGTTACGTTTGCTTCAATAGTATGATGTCCACTATTATGTGGGCGGGGTGCAATTTCATTAACTAATAATTTATTGTCTTTAGTTAAAAATAATTCTACAGCTAATAATCCTACTATTTCTAATTTTTCGGCAATAGTTGTTGCAATTTTTATAGCTTCTTTTTCTATTGTTTTTTTAATATCTGCAGGACTAAATAAAAATTCAACTAAGTTTGCTTCTTCATTAAATTCACATTCTACAACAGGAAAACAATTTATTTCTCCACTTTGGTTACGGGCTACAATTACAGATAATTCTTTTTTAAAATCAACTAAACGTTCTAAAACACTTGGTACATCAAAAGCCTTATCTAAAAAATGCGGATTGCTTAATTTTACAACACCTTTACCGTCATACCCACCTTTTCGCATTTTTTGAAAAAATGGAAAATAATCCGAATATTTATTTATTTGATTTTTATTTTCAATTAGAAAAAAATCCGGACTTGGAATATCATTTCGTTGATAAAACATTTTTTGCAATCCTTTATCTTGAATAAGTTCTATGATATGAGGTTGTGGAAAAACTATATTCCCTTCTATATCTAAAATTTTTAATGCTTCGGTATTTACATTTTCTATTTCTATGGTAATTACATCTTTATCTTTACCAAATTGATATACAGTTTCATAATCTGTTAAACTACCACAAACAAATTTTTTAACTAAATGTTTGCAAGGAGCATTTTTGTCTGGGTCTAACACCGAAATGTTTAAATTTAGGTTTATTGAATTTTGTATAATCATTCTACCCAATTGCCCTCCGCCTAAAATACCAATATTAAGTTGTTGAATTAGTTGCATTTATAAGAATTTATTTTAACGGTAAATTTAATTAAACTAAAATACATATTTTAGTTCTTTAATTTTTATGAAAAAAAAATATTTATTTTTAGTTATACTTTCGTTTTATTTTATTATTAATAAAGCACAATTAAAATGTGATTTTAATAATGCATATAATTATCTTTTTAATTCAAATTTACTTAAAAAATCAAAATTTGATAGTATAATTAGTTTAAGTAATAACTCAAACGTAACAAATAAAAGCATTAGTTCAATATCTTATACAATTCCTGTTGTTTTTCATGTTTTACATTTAGGGGGCTCAGAAAATATTAGTGATGCCCAAATTTTTAATGCAATAACATGTATGAATGAAGATTTTCAAAAATTAAATGCAGATAATGTAAATGTTGTTCCGGAGTTTACCGCATTATCTGCAGATTGCGAAATTAAATTTGTTTTAGCAAGTAAAGATGAAAATGGAAATTGTACCAATGGCATTACACGGCATTATACTAATTTAACCAATTGGACAACAAATATTTCTAATTACATATATACATGGAATCCACAGATGTATTTAAATATTTATGTTGTAAAAAGTATGGGCAATGGAGCCGCAGGTTATACATTTTTACCTGGTTCAGTTAGTGCATCAATGGACGCAATTGTTGTACTTAATGATTATGTTGGGAAAATAGGTACAAGTTCTGGTTATAAATCACACACACTTTCACATGAAGCAGGGCATTGGTTTAACTTACAACATGTATGGGGAAGCAATAATAATCCCGGTGTTGCATGTGGTGATGATGGCGTTTCTGACACACCAATTACAAAAGGATGGCAAATGTGTAATTTAACAAACCCTATAATTTGTACACCAGGAATTAAAGAAAATGTTCAAAATTTTATGGAATATGCTTATTGTTCAAATATGTTTACAACAGGCCAAAAAAGTAGAATGCACGCTGCATTAAATAGCCCAATTGCCGGAAGAGATAATATTTCTACAACAACTAATCTTATTAATACCGGAGTAATTAACCCTACATTAAATTGTTCGCCAATAGCTGATTACAGAAGCACCTCATCTATAACATGTGTTGGTAATACCTTTAGTTTTATTGACCAAAGCTATAACGCACCAATAAATAACTGGCAATGGACGAGCAATTTAGCATCTAATACATCAACTAACACAAACGGCGCATTAACATTTACCAATTCAGGAATTGCAACAATAAAATTAAAAGTAAGTAATACGTTTGGTTCTGATTCAATTTCTAAAGATTTTTTTATTGTACTTTCAGGGCCTACAAACACAACTGTTGGTGTAACACAAAGTTTTGAACAAGGTGTTTTTCCTAATACAAATTGGATTTTTACTTCTCCAAATTCTGGTAGTGCTTTTAAAACAAATACCACAACTGCAGCAACCGGCTCTAATTGTGTTTGGGTAAACAATTATTTTGATAGCCCTAATGAAGCGGTAAATATTTATTCGCCAGCTTATGTTTTTAATAACTTAACTCCGGCAAGTTTAGAGTTTAAATATGCTTATACTCAAATTCAAGCAGGTAATAATGATAGATTAAAAGTTTTAGTAAGTACAAATTGTGGTACTACATGGACAACAATTTTTAATAGGGCAGGAGCTATATTAAACTCTACAGGCACAACATATAACGGCGCTTACACAATTCCTTATCCACAAGAATGGCAAACAGTAAATATTGATATTAGCTCGTTTAGCAACCAGGTTGTTTATTTTAAGTTTGAATTTACACCAGACATTAATGGACCGGGAAATAATATTTTTATAGATGATATTAATGTTAATGGAACACAAGACGCAGTAGGGTTTAAAGAAAATTTGTTACCAATGAGTTTTAAATTGTATCCAATTCCAGCAAAAAACTATTTAACAATAGAAATGAAAGAAAACATTAGTTACATAGAGTTATATTCAACAGATGGTAAATTACTAGAAACAATTAAATTTAATAGCAGTCAAAATTCTCAAACTATTAATTTAAATAAATATAAAGCAGGATTATATTTTATGAAAATTAATTCAAGAGTTACTAAAAAATTTATAATTGAATAATAAAATATGAAAAATATATTTGTTACAGGAATTGGAACTAATGTTGGTAAAACAATAGCATCAGCAGTTATTACAGAAGCTTTACAGGCTGATTATTGGAAACCAATTCAAACTGGAGCAAATGAATTTACCGATACTCAAACAATTAAAAATTTAATTTCAAATACTAAAAGTGTTATACATAACGAAAGTTATTTGTTTAAAGAACCAGTATCTCCTCATCTTGCGGCTTCATTAGAAAATAAAACCATTCAACTTTCTAATATTATTATTCCTGAAACAAAAAATAATATTGTAATTGAAGGAGCAGGAGGCATATTAGTGCCAATAAATAATACACATTTTATTATTGATTTAGCAAATGTGTTTGATTGTGAAATTGTATTAGTAATTAAAAATTATGTTGGTTGTATAAATCATACATTGTTGAGTATTGATTATTTATTGAATAATCAATATAATTTAAAAGGATTAATTTTAAATGGAAATTTTGATAAACAAGTTAAATCAGCTATTTTAAATCATTCAGAAACACCAATAATTTCAGAAATTAAGGAGTTTGAAACCTTCGACCAATTAACAATTAAAGAATTATCAAAATCAGTAAACACTAACCTACTTTTGCATGATAATTAACGATTTTAGTTATTAACATTTATGCCATTACATTATATAGGAGTTAACTTTGTATTAGTAATCAAAAATTAAATTAAGTTTTGAGTATAGTACAAAAAGATAAAGAATTTATTTGGCACCCTTTTACCCATCAATTAAATGCAAAATTGCCAATTAATATAATTAAAGGCGAAGGAGTATATCTAATTGACGAAAACAACACAAAGTATATAGATGCTATTTCGAGCTGGTGGGTAAATTTACACGGGCATTGTAACTCTTATATTTCTGCAAAAGTTAATGAACAATTAAATACATTAGAGCATAGTATTTTTTCTGATTTTACACACCCTTATGCAGTTAATTTAGCAGAGCGTTTACTTAAACTACTACCTGTTAATCAAAAAAAAATATTCTATTCTGATAACGGAAGTACGGCTGTTGAGGTGGCTATAAAAATGACTTTGCAATATTGGCACAATCAAGCATTAGATAAAAAATTATTTATAGCTTTAGAAAATGCTTATCATGGAGATACATTTGGTGGCATGAGTGTTGGTGCTAGAAATGTTTTTAACCACGCTTTTGAAAATTTATTGTTTAATGTTGCTCACGTTCCATTACCTACAGAGCAAAATATTGATGATATTTTACAAACTTTACAAAATTGGTTTAACTATCATCAAGTAGCTGGTTTTATTTTTGAACCGCTTGTACAAGGCGCCGCAGGAATGTTAATGTATGAAGCAGAATTTTTAGATAAACTAATTAAACTTTGTAAAGCCAATAATGTTATTACAATTGCAGATGAAGTAATGACTGGCTTTGGCAGAACTGGAACAAATTTTGCCACAAATCAATTAACCCAACAACCAGATATTATTTGTTTAAGTAAAGGGCTAACGGGTGGATATATGCCATTGGGAGTAACATCATGCGCCGAAAATGTTTATAAAGCATATCTAACAACAGATAAAACAAAAACATTTTTTCATGGGCATAGTTATACCGCAAATCCATTAGCATGTTCAGCAGCATTGGCTAGTTTAGATTTATTAGAAAAAAGTGAATGTAGTCAACAACTAAAAATGATTGAACACATGCATTCTGAATTTTGTTTACAACTTAACCAAAATAGTAAAATAAGAACTATTAGATACAAAGGCACAATTTTAGCTTTAGAATTAAATACTAAAGAAGATACACATTATTTAAATTCAATTGCAGAACATATAAGCACTTGGTTTTTAAATAAAGGGATAATAGTAAGACCATTAGGAAATATTTTATACCTTATTCCTCCATACTGTATTAGTAAAGATGAACTCAACTATATTTACAAACAACTAAAATTATTTATAAATGAATTACCTAATTAAAAATGCAACTGTTGTAAATGAAGGTGAAATTAACATTCAAGATGTTTTAATTGAAAACAATATCATTTCTAAAATAGAAAAAAACATACAAACGGATAAAAAAGTTACAGAAATAAATGCAGAGGGATTATACCTACTCCCTGGATTAATTGATGACCAAGTACATTTTAGAGAACCTGGTCTTACCCATAAAGGAGAAATTTACACAGAAGCAAAAGCGGCTGTTGCTGGTGGTATTACATCATACATGGAAATGCCAAACACAAACCCTACAACAACAACACAAACTAGATTAGAAGAAAAGTACAATAGAGCCTCACAATGTTCGCTGGCTAATTACTCTTTTTTTATGGGTACAACTAACTCTAATTTAGATGAAATATTAAGTATTGATTATTCAAAAGTTTGTGGCTTAAAAATATTTATGGGTTCAAGCACTGGAGATATGTTAGTTGATGACGCTAAAGCACTTGAAAATATATTTAGTAAAGTAAATACATTAATTGCTACACACTGTGAAAACGATCCATTAATAAAAAAAAATCAACAAGAAATAATTGCTAAATACGGCGAAGATATACCCGCATATTTTCATCCTATAATTAGAAATGATGAGGCTTGTTTTAAATCCTCTTCATTTGCTGTTGAATTGGCTAAAAAATTTAATACACGTTTACACATTTTACATATATCTTCAGCAAAAGAGCTTTCATTATTTACAAATAAAATACCTTTAAAAAATAAACGCATTACTTCCGAAGCCTGCATTCATCATCTTTGGTTTTGTGATGAAGATTATTCAAAAAAAGGTAATTACATTAAATGGAATCCCTCAGTAAAAACAGCCTACGATAGAGATAAAGTGTTTGAAGCTGTGCTAAATGATACCATTGATGTAATAGCAACTGATCATGCACCACACACAATCGAAGAAAAATCATTACCCTATTTAAAAGCACCAAGTGGCGGACCGTTAGTACAACATAGCCTATTGGCATTATTAGATTTAATGCATGATAATAAAATTAGTTTAACAAAAATTGTACAAAAAACCAGTCATAATGTTGCTGATTTATTTGCTATTAAAAACAGAGGTTTTATTAGAGAAGGTTACTTTGCAGATTTAGTTTTAATTAATTTAAAAAAGCCTACTTTAGTTAATAAACATCAAATTTTATATAAATGTGCTTGGAGCCCTTTTGAAGACCATACATTTAAAAGTAGTATTGAAAAAACTTTTGTTAATGGTAATTTAGTATTTAACAATGGCGAGTTTAACGAAAAACATTTTGGTAGTAGATTGTTGTTTAACAGGTAACAAATTTTTGTATTTTTGCTTATATGCATGGTGTTAAGGTTTATTTTTTTGTAGTAGTAATTGTTTTATTTATAAACAAATTATTTGCTCAGGATACCCTTTTTTTAATAAACTCAACAAAAGTAGTTGCTAAAATTTCTGAAATTAATCCAGATCAAATAAAATATAAACGAATAGATAATATTGATGGACCATTATATATTTTAAATAAAAATAGCGTTAAATATATTATATATTCAAATGGATTAAAAGAAGAAATAGAATCATTTTCCATACAAAATAGTAACGCAGTACAAACAGCAACTTTAAATTCAAACAATGAGTTAAATCTGCAAACAAATACTACAACTGTAGAGTATGGAACTGAACTTACTGAACGTAGAGGACGAATTGACGCTAGAAAATATTATACACATGATGGAGGCGCTATAGGAACAGGAATTACATCTTTTTTTTGTAGTCCTATTTGTGGATTAATTCCTGCAATTGCCATTACAAATAACGAACCTAAAGAAGAAAATTTAGGCATGCCTAATCCAAGCAAAAAAGATTATAGATATAAAGTTGGCTACAAACATGAAGCAAGTAAAATGAAAAATAAAAGAAATTGGATTGCTTATGGTGTTGGAAGTGGTGCATTTTTAGTCGCATTACTTATATTAGCAGCAGCTTTTTAGTAAACTATTTAACTTCGCCCATTAATTTTTTAATAAATGGAGAAAAGCAAATCATTATTATTCCAATAATTAAAGCGTAAATTGCAAGTTGCTTATAACCACTTGCATAAACTAATAATTTTTCATAATTAGTAGAATTTTCTGAAGCTTCGGCAATGTTTGCACCTAATAATCCGGCAAAATATTGACCATAAGCACTTGCTAAAAACCACATACCCATTATAACTGCTTGTAATTTTTGAGGAGATAATTTTGTCATAACCGACATTCCAATAGGGGATAGGCAAAGCTCACCAAAAGTAATTATAAACCAACCAAACGTAAATAAATTTAATGAAGTTTTACCATCGGAGTTAGCAAAAAACTTACAGGTATAAAAAATATAAAATCCTACTGCTATAAACAAAAAACTTAATCCAAATTTAACAATAGTGTTAGGTTCTTTTTTATATTTAGCTAACCATAGCCAAAACAAACCTAATAAAGATGAAAAAATAATTACAAATAAAGAATTAGCGGAGTTATTTACGCCGTTAGGATCATTTTCAAAACCAAGTAATTTATTGTCTAAATTATTAGCTGCAAAAAAACTTAAAGACCCACCACTTTGTTCAAAAAAGGCCCAAAAGAAAATTGAGAAAATCATAAATAAAATGGCTGCTATTAACTTTTTATTTTCAGCAGCTGTAAAATTTCTCATTTCATACAAAATATAAATTATTGAAGCTGGTCCAACTATATACATAAACACATCTGTGTATTCTGTTTTTGAAACCATTAAAATTATTACAGGTATAATTAAAATTGAAGCACTATAGGTTATAATTTCTTGAAGAAATTTTTTAGACTTAGGTAAATGTGTTAAAGGACTTAAACCAATAGAGCCTAATGTATGTTGCGTTCTTGAAAAAGTTAATAAACTAATTACCATTACCACTGAGGCTAAACCAAAAGCAACATTCCACTCTAAACCTTGTGGAATTAAAGAGGAAAACATTTCACGTTTACCCACATTAATACAAAGTAAACCTCCAAAAAAGGCACCTAAATTAACACCAGCATAAAATAAAGAAAAACCAGCATCAGCTCTATTATCACCTTCTTTATATAACTGACCAACTATTGTTGAAATATTTGGCTTAAAAAAACCTGTTCCAACAATATTAAATGCAATACCTAAAAAGAAAAATTCTTTAGGGTTAATTGCTAAAACAACACTGCCAACTATCATTAACAAGCCTCCCCAAAATAATGATTTGCGTTTACCTAAAATTTTATCGGCAATTAACCCACCTATAAAAGTAAAAGCATAAACAAAAGCTTGTGATGCGCCATATTGTAAACCAGCTTCTTTTTCATTTAACCCTAATTGATTAACCATAAAAAAAGCAAGCATACCTCGCATTCCATAATACGAAAAGCGCTCCCACATTTCACTAAAAAATAAATACCACAATTGTTTAGGGTATTTACCCTTAAAATTTTGAATTTCTTCAACTGTTAACGTAGTATTTTTCATTTTTTTAGATAAAAAAACCTCAACATTTAGTTGAGGTTTAAATTTATTTTACACCATGCATTAATTTTTTAAGCTTAGGCGAAATAATAAAAAGGATTATTGATGCTGCACCACATAAAATAACAAAAACCATAAAGAATTCAAATAAATTATGAATTTCAAATCCAACAAAACTTGGGTTTACAGCACTAATTTTATTATCAGCTAATAATTTTAATTGCTCTTGAGTAGGAGTAATGGTTTTATTTAAAACGCCCTCTAAATCAATTCCTAGTTCTTTTGCTTTAGTATATTTATCGCCTGTAGCTGGTAAAATTGCGCCAAGCGTACCGGCTAAAGCATAACCAGCGGCATTAGATAAAAAGAAAACACCGTAAAGTAAAGAAGCAAAACGTTTAGGAGATAATTTACCTACAAGCGATAACCCAATTGGCGACAAACATAACTCACCGCAGGTTTGAATAAAATACAATAACACTAACCACCAAATACCTAGTAAACCAGAGTTTCCTAAATCTTTCACGTTATGTGCAATTATAAAGTAACTAATAGCAATTAATGCTAAGCCATAAGCTTGTTTTACAGGCGAAATAGGTTCTCTACCTTTGTTATTTAATTTACCCCAAAACCAACTAAATGGAAAAGCTAATAATACAACAAACAATCCGTTAAAAATTTGAACCATAGAAGCCGGCATTTGCCATCCAAATAAAAAAGTTCTATCTGTTTGGTTATCGGCAATAAATGTTAATGAAGAGCCTGCTTGTTCAAAAGCAGCCCAAAAAAAGATTACAAAAAAGGAAACAATATAAATTACATAAATCCTTTGTCGCTCTACTTTTGTTAATGTAGTATCAGAAATTATTAAACCCGCTAAAGTTATACCACTAGCGTATATTATGGGATAAATAATTGTTTTTACAAAATTATTCCCATCTAAAATATATCTAAATACAAAAAATAAAGCAATAAATGAAATTAAGGCAATTAGTAATGACTTACTTGAAAATTTTGCTTCTTGAGCTTCATCATCATCAGAGGCTTCGGTTTTAGTTGGTTTTCCACCTATGGCCTTACCTTCTGGCGTAACTACATATTTATTTTTTAATACATAAAATATTACAGTTCCTAAAATCATCGCTATTGATGCCGCTAAAAATCCCCACTTAAATGCATGTACATCTCTTACCATTGTTACAACGCCATCAGCACCTACAACTTCATTTTTAACATCGCCTATTAATGGACATAACCATTGGCTAAATAACGCCCCTAAGTTTATTCCCATATAAAAAATAGTAAATGCAGAATCTAATTTATTCTTTTCTTCTTTTGGGTATAAGCTACCTACCATACTTGAAATGTTAGGTTTAAAAAAGCCATTACCAAAAATAATGATAACTAAGGCTGTCCATGTAAGAGCAGTTGCTGAGCTTAAGCTTGAAGAAAAAATACTTGCGCTAATAAACAAAAGTAATTGTCCAATCGCCATCATAGACCCTCCAAGCATTATACAGCTTCTGTTTCCAAGGTATTTATCGGAAATAAAACCGCCTAACATTGGAGTTAAATAACATAATCCCAAAAAACCACCATAAATTAAAGAAACATCAGCTTCTTTCATTAAAAGTGAATTGGTTAAAAATAAAGTGAGTATGGCGCGCATTCCATAAAAGTTAAAACGCTCCCACATTTCGGTTCCAAATAGTACCCATAATCCTTTTGGATGCCCTACGTTAGATTTTGATTGTTCCATTTTGTTTAATTAGAAAGTGGCTAAAATAAGTTTTTTATTTTAGGGATACAAATTTATACATAGTTAAGATTATTAACCTTTTTAATTCGAAATCAATAATTTAAAGGATTTAAGCCTAAATATGCAATAAGGTTTGTTTTTTGAAGTAAATTATACGATTAAATATGAACTTTTTAATATTGAAACAGATTTTTTAACATTTAATTTGGTTCTTAATTGTAGTTATAAAGTTTATTATAAGTCTAAATGACTAAAATCATTATAATAATACATCTGTTTTTTTTAAATTAGATTATTATTTTAATCTAAAAGACTATAAGTTATGAAAAAAACAAAATACATAATAGCATTTATATTATTTGTAAACATTATATTTTCACAAACAGCATCATCAATTGCTAATGGAAATTGGCTAAATCCACTAACCTGGAATTGTACCTGTATTCCAACAAACAGTTATAATGTTACAATTAATCATCAAATAACATTAAATACAAGCATGCTGTTTAGTTCTGGTGGTTTAACTATAAACCCTGGGGCTTCTATGGTACAAGATGCTTCATTAAACCGAGATTTAATGTTTAGTGGAGGTAATTTTATAAACAACGGAACAGCCAATTTTAGAAATTTACTTATGACTGCAGGTAATTCTACAAACACAGGTAGTTTAACTTTAGTTGCATTTACTAATTCAATAATGCCTTTTGTAAATTCTGGCACAATCCAAATGGACAGTATGCTTGTTGCTGGAAATTTTACAAATTCAGCCACAGGCGTAATAAATGGAGATAGTATTTTAAATACAGCTAGCTTTTTAAATAATGGTAAAATGAATGTAAAATGGGGTACTAACGCATCTACCTTTAACAATTTTAACTATTATACAGGTTATGCCTACACTAATTCAGGAAATTATGAAAATAACGATTCCATAATTTTAACCTATAGCTTTTGGAACAAAACAAATTTTAATAACAAAAGTAATGCTGTATTAAATTTAACTAAAAGTTTTAACAATAAAAATTTATTAGGTACAGCAACTTTTACTAATAATGGTAAAGTTAAAATTTTAGACAGCTGGTTTAATTCTGATACGATTAAAGGAACTACAGGCTCATTTATAGTTTCTGATTCAACTGTTAATACAGGTTTTTTAAAAGGTACTTTTGATTTTTGTGATTTAACCCAAACGGTTAGTACAGCTCCATTTATTGATATAAACACAGGAACAGTATCTTCTTTAATCACGTGGTGTGCAACAACTCCAATCAAATCTGTAAAACAAAATAACAATGTAGAAATTTATCCAAACCCTACAAGTAATTATATAAATATAGAGAATATAAATACTGTTAATTGTTCAGTCATATCAATTATAGATGTAAGTGGAAAAATTATAAAAACAGTTAATGTAAATCCACTTGAAAGTTCAATTAAAGTAAATTTAAATTTAAATGATGGTATTTATTTTATTAAGTTTTTAAACCCATTTGGCCAACAAATAAATACAAATAAATTAATTATTAAAAATTAAAAAAAGTATTTCTTACAATTTACTTTTTTTTAATGTTAAGAATTTTATCCTTAGCACTTTTGCCTAGTGTTATTTAATTCTATTTCCTTTTGTACAAATTTTAAAACACAATTTAATTTATTTTATAGTTATTGTTATAACATTAGTTATATTTGTAAACTATTTTATATTAAAACTATTTAAATGTGTACTTCTGAATATTATGCTCAACTTCCCATAGGAACTAAAGCATTAATTTTATCTAAACTATATTACAGTGTGCTTTCAAAAAAGCTTGAAAGTATTGATGTTGAACGCTATTATTCAATTTTATTTTTTTTAATGGATAATAATGGTTGTAGTCAACAACAAATTTGTAATAACCTAGCAATAGATAAAACGGCTATGGTTAAAATTATTGATTATTTAGTTAAAATTGGTTATATAAGAAAAAAAACAAACTTAAAAGATAGACGAGAGCATTTTATTGAATTAACAAAAAAAGGTATAAATCAAACTAAACAAATTGTAAAATCGTTTAATACACTTGATGAGGAATTATTTTCAGATATATCTATAAATAAAAAAAATATTTTTAATGAAGTAATATGTAATTTATCAACTAAATTAAAAAATTTACCGGCAACAGATTTGTTTTTTGATTATAAAAAAACAAAAAGAAAGAATTAAAGTAATATAAAATTTAAACAACAATGAAAAAATTACCAAATTGGATATATATTTTAGGCGGAATAATTTTAATAATAGTATCTAAATTTATATTTTTTGCTCCAAAAAATAATAAAAATGTTAACATTAAAGGTAAACAACATGAACCTTTAACGGTTAATTATATAATACTTAAACACGATACTTTAAAAGAAGATGTTTATTCTACCGGAAAAATTGGAGCAATTAATCAAATTTCTATTTTACCTGAAATTAATGGTAAAATAATTTCAGTAAATTTTAAAGAAGGAGAAACAGTAAGTAAAGGAAGTTTATTAGTAAAGTTAAACGATCAGGAGTTACAAGCTCAGCTTCTTAAAGCTAATACACAAATTAGTTTATCCGAAAATAAATTAAACCGTCTTAAAAAATTAATTCAAATAAATGGTGTAAGTAAAGAAGATGTTGAAATACAAGAAAATGAATTAAACTCATTAAAAGCAGATAAAGAATTTATATTGGCTCAAATTGCAAAAACTAATATTGTTGCCCCTTTTAACGGTGTTATAGGGTTAAAAAATGTTAGTGAAGGTTCTTTTGTATCTACAAATACACCTATTGCTTCTTTAGTTCAACTTAACCCTTTGTTTATTGAATTTTCGGTATCAGAAAAATATAGCACCTTGTTAACTAAATTATTACCTGAAACTTTTAATTCTGAAATTAATAAAGAAAAACAAATTGCAAAAATTTATGCTATAGAGCCAAAAATAGATGAGTTAACTAAAACAATAAAAGTTAGAGCTTTAATAAATGATAAAACACAATATTATCCGGGTAGTTTTGTAAAAGTTTATTTGAGTATTGGTGAAATTAATGATGCATTACTAATCCCAACGCAATGTGTTATTCCTACACTTAAAGGGCAAAAAGTATTTATTTCTAAAAATAAAATAGCAACAGAAGTTGATGTAGTTGTAGGAGACAGAACAGATAGTAAAATTCAAATTATTAGTGGCTTAAATGTTGGAGATACTATTATTACAACGGGCTTGTTGATGGTTAAAAATGGCGCAGAATTAAATTTAATTAAAAGCAATTAAGTGTTATGGATTTAGCTGAATTAAGTGTAAAAAAGCCTGTATTAGTAACTGTTTTTTCAATTATAATTGTATTATTTGGTGCGATTGGTTTTAAATATTTAGGCGTTCGCGAATTCCCTTCTATTGACCCTCCGGTTATTACTGTTCGTACAAATTATACTGGAGCAAATGCTGATGTTGATCAATCACAACTTACGGAACCGATAGAAAAGGTAATAAAAGGAATTGATGGCATAAGAACATTATCTTCAGCCTCTAATCAAGGCTCAAGTATTATTACCGTAGAATTTAATTTAAATGCTGATTTAGAAGCGGCTGCTAATGACGTTAGAGATAAAGTTTCTCAAGCTATTAGGCAATTACCACAAGATATTGATGCACCGCCTGTTGTTTCAAAAGCTGACGCCAATTCCGATGCTATTATTTCTATGACTTTATTAAGCGATACAAGATCTTTATTAGAGGTAAGTGATTATGCAGAAAATGTTTTAGCTCAAAATTTTCAAACCATACCAGGCGTAAGTAATGTACAAATTTGGGGGCAACGTAAATATTGTATGCGTATAAGGTTACAGCCTGATAAATTAGCATCTTATAATTTAACTCCACTTGATGTTAAACAAGCTTTAACTAAAGAAAATGTTGATTTACCTTCAGGAAAAATTGAAGGAAACACTACCGAATTAACGGTAAATACTATTGGTAGATTATCAACCGTTTCTGAATTTGAAATGATGATTGTTAAAGAAAACGAAAATAGTATTGTGCGATTAAAAGATATTGCATTAGTAGAATTAGGCGCTGAAAACGAAGAAACAGCACTTCGTGAATCTGGTACTCCAATGGTAGGTTTAGCTTTAGTACCATTACCCGGTGCAAATTATATAGATATTTCAAACGAATTTTATAAAAGATACAATAGTTTAAAAAATGAATTACCAAAAGATTATACAATTAATATAGCGTTAGATAATACACGATTTATAAAAAAATCAATTACTGAAGTTGCTGAAACTCTCCTCATTGCATTAATTTTAGTTATTGTAATTATTTATTTATTTTTTAGAGATTGGATAATAGCGTTTAGACCATTAATTGATATTCCAGTTTCTTTAATAGGTGCTTTTTTTATAATGTATTTAATGGACTATTCAATAAATGTATTAACGTTATTAGCTATTGTGCTTGCAACAGGATTAGTTGTTGATGATGGAATTGTGGTAACAGAAAATATATTTAAAAAAATAGAAAAGGGGTTAAATCCAACAGAAGCAGCTATAAGTGGAACGCGAGAAATTTATTCAGCCGTAATAATTACATCATTAACGTTATCTGCAGTTTTTATGCCAGTAATTTTTTTAGAAGGTTTTGTTGGTAGATTATTTAGAGAGTTTGGAGTAGTAATTGCTGGTGCAGTATTAATTTCAGCATTTGTATCATTAACATTAACACCTATGTTAAATGCTAAATTAGTTAGAAAAAATCATTCACAAAAAAGTAAGTTTTATTTATTAACCGAACCATTTTTTGAAAAATTAGAATTATGGTTTAAAAACTCTGTTACACATTTTTTACAAAAAAGATGGTGGGCAATTGTTATTTTAATTTTATCAACCGGAACTATTTTTTATTTTGGTTCTCAATTAAAATCAGAACTTTCGCCATTAGAAGATAGAAATTGGTTACGTATGTTAATCTCTATGCCTGAGGGAACTTCGTTTGAATCTACCGATGCAACTATGAATAAAATTTCAAGTTTTGTACATGATTCTGTTGCAGAAAAAGAAGTTTGTTTAACAGTTACTGCTCCTGGTTTTGCAGGATCTGGTGCTGTAAATACAGGTTTTGTTAGGTTAGCATTATCTCAGGCTGAAGATAGAAAACGTAGCCAAAATGACATTGCAAATTATTTATCTAAATATTTATCTAAATTTCCTGAGGGCAAAATTTTTGTTATTCAAGAGCAATCTATTTCATCTGGAGGTGGACCAAAAGGCGCATTACCAATTCAGTTTGTGTTACAAAATAACGACTTTAACAAAATTAGAACTCATTTACCAAAATTTTTAGAATTAGTAAGTAAAAACCCAGTTTTTCAGGGGTTTGACGTTAATTTAAAATTTAATAAACCAGAATTAGTAGTAGAAATTAATAGAGATAAAGCTAAATCAATTGGCGTAAGTATTGCTGATGTTGCTCAAACTATTCAATTAGCATTAAGCGGGCAAAGATTTGGATATTATATAAAAGGAGATAAACAATACCAAGTGGTAGGGCAGGTAAGTAGAAATAATAGAGATGATCCTAATGATATTAAAAATTTATTTGTGAAAAATAATAAAGGCGAAATGGTTCAACTAGATAATATAATTACCGTAACTGAACGTAGTAGCCCTCCTCAACTTTATCATTACAATAGATTTCAATCCGCAACAATACAAGCTGGTTTAGCTCCAGGTAAAACAATTGGTGATGGTATTAATGAAATGAAAAAAATAGCAGATGAAATATTAGATGATACTTTTACTACTTCATTAACAGGTGCTTCGCGCGATTTTGCAGAAAGTTCTTCAAATATTTTATTTGCCTTTTTATTAGCTTTAGTTTTAATATATTTATTGTTAGCCGCACAATTTGAAAGTTTTATTGAACCTTTAATTATAATGTTAACTGTGCCAATGGCCCTTTCTGGTGCATTATTTTCATTATGGTATTTTAACCAAACTTTAAATATTTTTAGTCAAATTGGAATGATAATGTTAATTGGTTTAGTAACAAAAAACGGAATATTAATAATTGAATTTTCAAATCAATTAAGAGAAAAAGGTTTAAGTGTAAAAGAAGCTTTAATTGAAGCTTCATCAGCACGTTTAAGACCAATTTTAATGACAAGCTTAGCTACAATGTTTGGTGCTTTACCTATTGCTATGGCATTAGGTGCAGGTTCAGAAAGTAGAATGGGAATGGGTATTGTAATTATTGGAGGGTTATTATTATCTATGGTATTAACCTTATTTGTAATTCCTGCTATTTATTCATATTTAATTAAAGATAAACGCCATGAATAAAAAATTATCTAAAATTATTTTTCTTAAATTACTTTTTATTTGTTTTGTAGCAACTTCGCAAACTATACTCACTATAGATGAAGCTATAAAAAATGGTTTAGAAAAAAATTATAATGTTTTAATTCAAAAAAATGTAAACGAAATTTCTAAACTTCAAAATAATTATGGAAATGCTGGTATGTCGCCAACGGTTAGTTTAAATGCAAATATTGCTTTGTCTAATTTAAACTCCTATCAAGAGTTTAGTACTGGTACAATTCAACAAAAAAATGGAGCTCAATCTCATAATATTGGCGCTTCAATTAATGCCGGTTGGGTAATTTTTGATGGTTTAAAAATGTTTACTATTAAAAAACGATTAACTGAAAATGAAAAATTATCAGAATTAAATTTAAAACAACAAATGGAAAATACAATTTTTGATATTATTAGTTTGTATTACAATGTTGTAAAATTAAATCAGTTAATTAAAGCCTCAAAACAAAATATTGAAATTTATGATGAACGAAAAAAAATTGCTCAATTAAAATATGAAATTGGTTCAGATTCAAAAGTAGATTTAATGTTAGCACAATCTAATTTAAATAAAGCAAAAAGTTCGTTAATTCAATTAGAAATACAACTACTTAATGCTAAAACAGATTTAAATACTTTAATGTTTAAACCTATTGATAATGACTTTATCACTAGTGATACTTTGCTTATTAATTATAATCCAGATATTAACGAATTAAAAACCGAAGCAATAAAAAACAATTCTTCGTTGTTAATATCTAAACAATTAGAATCAATTTCATTTTTAAATTTTAGAGAATCAAAATCAAACAATTTACCTATTGTGCAACTTAATGGTTCTTATAATTTTATTCAAAATCAAAGTCAGGCTGGTTTTGTTTTTTTAAACAAACAATCTGGTGTAAATGTTGGTTTAACTGCTGGTTGGTTAATTTTTAATGGAACTAAAAACTCAAAACTTTCTAAAGAAAGAAATATTGTTTATTTAAATCAAAAATATGCTTCAGATTTTATTCAACAAAAAGTTGATGCTCAAGTTTTTAATAATTATAAAAATTTTGTTTTAAACAAATCAATAGTAGTATTAGAAACTCAAAATTTAACAGATGCTAAAGAATTAATTACTATTTCTATAGAAAGATACAAATTAGGAAAAGCTAATTTTTTAGAAACTATAGAAACTCAAAAAAATCTAGAAGATGCACAAATTAGATATGTTGATGCTTTATATGCAATGAAAATAGCAGAGGCTGAACTTCTCAGGTCTAATGGAAAACTTATTAAACAGAATTAATTTGTTTTTTGACGAAGTAAATTTGTAATTAGACAAATTTATTTGTTAATCAACCATAAAAAGGATAGATTTACTGAAACCATAATTTAATAATATTGCGAACTTATTTTTACATAGTATTTTGTTTATTATTTAAATTCACTGTATCTCAAAACTCAAATGATACTTCACGAATAAACCAAAGTATAAAAGCTATTAATAAACAGCTTGAAGAAAATGTTGATAAAGCCTTAGAATTAATTTTAACCGAAATCAAATTTGCTGAAAAAATTAAATACACTTTAGGCTTTGCTAAATTAAATTCGCAATTAGTAAAATATTACGAATTAAAAGGCTACACCGATTCTGTTTTACTTTTTAGCCCTAAAAACATAAAATTTGCAAGAGCAAGTAAAGACACTAATTTAATTATTAATTGTTATTTAACCTATGCACGTTCATTTTCTATTGCTGGTAAATTTCACGATGCTATTTCGCAGTGCTTAATTGCACAACAATTTGCTGAAAATCAAAATAATTATAAAATTAAAATTAAAGTATTACATGATTTAGCATTTATTTATGATAATTTAAATTCACATCAAAAAGCGTTAGATTATTATAAAAAAGCCTTAGTAATTTCTTATTCTGTTAAAGACACATTTAATATTGCAAACTTATCTGCAAGAATAGGTGGCGAATTTAATTATTTATTAAAATATGACTCGGCATTATTTTATAATTTACAATCTTTAAAATACTTTAACTATATAAATCATAAAAGAGGTAAAGGTGTTGCATTAACCAATTTATCTTCAGTTTATGCCGATCTTAAACAATATGATAAAGCAATTTTAACAGCAAATGAAGCTCTTAAAATTAGAGAAGAATTAAATGATACTTATGCGATAATAATTTTAAATAATAATCTTGCATTAACTAATTGTGAATTAAAATTATACAATGTTGCCTTAAAACATGCATTAAAGGCAGAGCAACTTTTAAAAAGTAGTGATGATGAAAATATGCATATCCAAAATACATCAGTACTTTCTAGCATTTATTTTAAATTAAATGATTTAAAAAAAGCTTACGAGTACAGAACATTACATTCTAATAAATTGCAAAATAAATACAATGCAACAAACGTTAAAGCGCTTAGCGAATTACAAACTAAATACGAAACCGAAAAGAAAGAAAAGGAAATTGAGATGCTTCAAATGAAAAATAAAAGTGAAAATGAAAAAGCAATTCTCGAAAAAAATAAAAGAAATAATATTATAATTTTTATATCTTTTATCTTGGTTATTATAATTATTTTCTCATTAATGCTTTTTAAACGATTTAAAATTACTGAACAACAAAAAATTACAATTCAAAAACAAAAACTTTTAGTAGATGAAAAAGCCGCTGATTTAGCTGCCCGACAAAAAGAAATATTAGATAGCATTAATTACGCAAAACGTATTCAGCAGGCACATTTGCCGAGCGAAGTTTATATTTCAAAACACATAAATAAATAATGCATTTGTCTAAATCAGAAATATTTAACTTGCTTAATACAATTCCTGACCCCGAAATTCCTGTAATTAATATTGTTGAACTTGGTGTAATTAGAGATGTTATAATTAATAATGATAATTCTGTAATAATTGAATTAACACCAACTTATAGCGGTTGCCCAGCTATTAAGCAAATGGAAAATGATATTAAATCAAAATTAAGTGAACATAATATTTCAACTATTACAATTAAATATAAATATAACCCCCCCTGGACAACTGATTGGTTAACTGATGATGCAAAACTTAAATTACAAAATTATGGTATTGCTCCGCCTCAAGAAAAAACATCTGATAAATCTTTTTTAACAGGAATTAGTAAAAAAATTATTTGCCCACGTTGCAAAAGTATTAATACTAATTTGGTTTCTCAATTTGGAAGCACTGCATGTAAAGCGCTTTATAAATGTAATAATTGCTTAGAAGTATTTGATTATTTTAAATGTATTTAGTAGTTTTTTATGGTTTTTTCCCTCAAAAATTTTAAATTTGTTAATTAATTTAAAGTAAAATGGGACGAATATTTGAAACTAGAAAAGCAACCATGTTTAAGCGTTATGCTAAAATGGCTAAGGCTTTTACAAAAATTGGTAGGGATATTGTAATGGCTGTTAAAACAGGAGGCCCAAACCCTGAATCTAACCCTCGTTTAAGATTAATAATGCAAAATGCTAAGGCTGTAAATATGCCTAAGGCAAATGTAGAATCGGCTATAAAACGTGCAAGTGATAAAGATACAAGTAACTATGAAGAAGTAATATATGAAGGTTATGCACCTCATGGTGTACCGGTACTTGTAGAGTGTACTACCAATAATCCTACCCGAACGGTTGCAAGCGTACGCATGTATTTTAGTAGAGCCGAAGGTGCATTAGGCACTAATGGCAGTGTTTCTTTTATGTTTGAACGTAAAGCAATTTTTAAAATTGAAGCGTTAAATTTAAATAAAGATGATTTAGAATTAGAGCTAATAGACTTTGGTTTAGAAGAAATAAATTTTGATGAAGAAAACAAACAATTCATTATACAAACTGCCTTTACCGTTTATGGAAATATGGCTACTGCCCTTGAAGATAAAAAAATAAACGTTATTGAAAGTGCAAAAATATTTTCGCCAACAACTTTTAAAGAATTAGATGAAGCTCAAGAAAAAGAAGTTTTAGCGATGATAGAAAAAATGGAAGATGACGAAGATGTAGTGGCTGTTTATCATAATCTTGCTTAATGAACGAAAAAATCTGGAAAATATTAAGTAATAAAAATAAAGTTGATAACCCTCAACTTCAACAAAAACTTAATATTGATAATGTTTTATGTAATTTACTTAATTTAAGAGAAGTTACTAATTACGAAATTGCTGAAAAATTTTTTAGGCCAAGCTTAAATGAACTGCACGATCCTTTTTTAATGTTAGGTATGGATAAAGCCATACAAAGAATTGAAGATGCATTAACAAATAACGAACGAATTTTAATTTTTGGCGATTATGATGTTGATGGAACCACTGCCGTAAGTATAGTTTATAGTTATTTTAAAAATTTTACAAATAAAATTGAATATTATATTCCTGATAGATATAAAGAAGGCTATGGCATTTCACTTAAAGCTATTGATTATGCTAGTGAAAATAATATTAAATTAATTATTGCTTTAGATTGTGGAATTAAAGCAATCGAAAAAATTAAATACGCTAATTCAAAAAATGTAAATTTTATAATTTGCGATCACCATTTACCGGGCGAAACTATTCCTGATGCGTTTGCCGTTTTAGATCCCAAACAACTGCAATGTAACTATCCTTATAAAGAATTAAGCGGCGCAGGTATTGGTTTTAAACTTATTCAAGCCTACGCAATTAAAAATAATCTTCCTATTGAAACGTGTTATGATTATCTTGACTTAGTTGTTACCAGCATTGCTGCAGATATTGTTCCATTAACTGGTGAAAATAGAATATTAGCTTATTATGGGTTAGATAAAATAAAAAAACAACCTCGCCCTGCTTTTAAAGCGTTACTAAATTTACAATTAAGTAAAAACGAAATTAATATCAGTACTTTAGTATTTAGCTTAGGGCCAAAAATTAATGCAGCAGGAAGAATTGAACAAGGCTGGAAAGCAGTAGAATTAATGGTTTCTGAATCTGATGAAGAAGCTCAGGAATTAGCCAAAGTAATTAACGAAACCAATACGCAACGTAAAGATTTAGATTTACTTACTACTACAGAGGCTGAAACTATATTAAAAGAAAATCTTTTACTAAATTCAAAAAAAACAACAGTTTTATTTAATAGTAATTGGCATAAAGGTGTTGTAGGTATTGTTGCATCTAGATTAATTGAAAAATATTATAGACCAACCATTGTTTTAACTGAAAATGATGGTAAAGTTACCGGAAGTGCCAGAAGTGTTAAAGATTATGATGTATATAATGCAATTGAACAATGTAGCGATTTATTAGAGCAATTTGGAGGGCATAAATTTGCGGCTGGTTTAACGCTTAAAAGAGAAAATGTTGAATTGTTTATCGAACGTTTTGAAAAAACTGTAAGCTCAACAATTACTGATGAGCAATTAATTCCTAAAATAGAAATAGATTCGGAATTAGATTTTTATGAAATAACTAATAAGTTTGTTCGGATTTTAATGCAATTTGCCCCACACGGCCCTCAAAACATGTCGCCCATTTTTTAAGCAAAAAATGTTTTTGATACCGGTTGGGGAAGTATTGCTGGAACAAACCATTTAAAGTTAGAATTATTTCAACAAGCTAATCCAAATATTAGATTTAATGCATTTGCTTTTGATAAAGGAGATTTTATACATTTCTTTCAAAAGAAAATTCCAATGGATATTGCATATAAAATAGTTACAAATGAATATAAAAACAACACATTCATTCAACTAATAATAGAAGACATTAAAATTAGTTAATATGGCAACCATATTACAACTAGAAGACTATATAAACGGAATAAAAAAAGGCGATGTTTCAATATTGAGTCGTGCAATTACGTTATCCGAATCTTCTTTACCAAATCATACCCAACTTGCAAATGAAATAATAAATAATATTTTTTCTTTAACCGGAAACTCAATTAGACTTGGTGTTACTGGTGTGCCAGGAGTTGGTAAAAGTAGTTTTATAGAAAGTTTTGGGAAATATGCTCATTCGCAAAATAAAAAAATTGCTGTTTTAGCAATAGATCCAAGCAGTACTTTAAATAAAGGAAGTATTTTGGGCGATAAAACTCGAATGGAAGAATTATCAAAGTTGCCCAATGTTTATATTAGGCCATCGCCAAGTAGTGGTTATTTAGGAGGTATAGCTAAAGCAACTTACCAAACAATTTTATTGTGCGAAGCAGCAGGTTATATCTATATAATTATAGAAACTGTAGGGGGTGGACAAAGTGAAACTATGGTAAATAATTTATGTGATTTCTTTTTATTATTAATGTTGGCAGGTGCAGGTGATGAGTTGCAAGGAATTAAAAGAGGCATAATGGAAATGGCAGATAGTGTTGCTATTACAAAAGCTGATGGTACAAACGAACAAAAAGCCAATGCTGCTGTTTTAGAATATAAAAACGCAATGCATTTATTACCTGCGCACCCAAGTGGGTGGATACCTAAGGTAATACCTTGTTCAAGCATTACTAATAAAGGTATTGATAAAATTTTTGATGAAATATTAAGTTACAAAAACCATGCAGTTAACTCTGGTTATTTTTATGAAAAAAGAATGCTTCAACAACAAGCATTGTTTAAAGAATTATTAGAGCAAAAAATTTTGGATGAATTTTATATAAAAAACGCACAAAAAATTAAAGCAATACAAAAACAATTAAAAGAAAATAAATTAGATTTGTTTAAAGCATTAAACTCTGCGTTAAATACTCCTTTGTAATAATTGTTTAGCAAAATTAATTTATTCAAATTTGAAAAAAGATAAAAACAATTTTTGAGAACTACCTTGATAAAGAACTTTAATGAATATTTGTTTTAAAATATTAATCATAACAATAATTATATTGTGTTTTACAAGCTGCAAAAAATATGATGAGGGTGGCTTAGAATTTAGAACTGTATCTAAATTACTAGGTGGGAACAAGCCAGGTAGTAGCAAAGAATGGCATTTAAAAAAGTACATTGTTAATGGAATAGATAGTACATATTCTATAAATGGTTATTCAAACAATGAGAGTATTCTATTTGAATATTATAAGAAGGATGTAGGTATATTTATGGTTATTAAAACTAAAATATTTGTTTATGCAGGATTTATAGCTTATAAAACTATTAGCACAGGCTCAATACCGCACAATTATATAGATTCAATTCAATGTTCTAATCAATATTGCCAAAGAAATATTTTTAAACCAGAGCTAAAAAAAATTAATTATAGTTGGAATATTAAAAAACTTACAAATAAAGAGTTAATTCTAGAGTCAGATTTTACCTCAAACCATAATTATCGTTTAATATTAAAACATTAACATGAAAAAAGTAACTTTTACTATTCAATTATGTTTAATCTCTATGCTTCTAATAGCTCAATCATTATCAAATGTGCAAGAGATTAATCGATCACATAGAAGATACTGGTTTTATAGAACAAGATTCATTAATGACTTTACTAAAATAGGTGATAAGCAGGGCGATTGTATAACATTTGCAGAAAGAAATTATGAGTATTCTGAAAGTGGCACTGTTCCTGTAAATTTTACAAAATATCATGCAAAAGTTGGGCCAGATCAAATTGATATTATGAACCAATATTTGGTAGTGTATTAAAAAGTATGTAAAATTTATAAAAACGATTTTAAATTTTCTTTCAAAGAAAGTACGTAATTAAAAAATTATACATTCCTTTGTAATAATTGATTAGCAAAATTAATTTATTCAAATTTGAAAAAAGATAAAAACAATTTTTGAGAACTACCTTGATGAAAAAATAAAATGAAAATTTGTTTTAAAATATTAATCATAACAATAATTATATTGTGTTTAACAACCTGTAAAAAATATGATGAGGGTGGCTTTTTAAAGCAAACTAATAAAAATTTATTTGGAGCTAATAAAGTTGGCTCAAAAAAAACTTGGCATTTAAAATTATTTGAAGTAAATGGTATTGATAGTACTGGTTTGATTAAAGGCGCTTACAATTTAAAAACAATTGATTTTATTTTATTTAATATAGAAGTATCAACTACAATGCAAGTTAATTACTCAATTTATTCATTAAAAACAGGAATAAGTAAATTGGAAAAAAATTTTGGCACAAGTTTAAAAGACAGCAATCAATGTAGTAATGGAATCTGTGTGAGAAATATTTTTGCCCCAGAGTTAAACCCAAAAGGAGTTAGCTGGAGTATTGTTAAATTATCAAAAAAAGAATTTATAATTAAATCTAATTTAATAAACAATTATAAAATTATAATGACTTCCAATTAATAGAATTATGAAAAATATATTGAAAATAGTAATTGGTTTAAATTTTATTTTAATAAGTAGCGAAATAAAGTCACAAGCGCTATATGACCCAAATTCGGTATTACAAGCGCATCGTAGGTACTGGTATTACAGAACTCGTTTTATAAACGATTTTACACATATTGGAAATAAGCAAGGAGATTGTATAGCTTTTGCTGAACGAAATCATGAAGGTTGGCCTGTGAACGATCTATATAAATCAAAAGTTGGTCCAGATCAGATCGATCAAATGAATAATTATTTAACTGTTTTAGCATTAGAGTATAAAATGCTAACGCGTACAAATCAAAGTACGACCGAAACCATTAAAGAAATATTTTATATACTTGATACCTACAATAGATTAGATAGTGAAGCAGATGAATTCTGGGGGAACAATATTCCAACTAATGATAGTCTTCCTATTGATTATTTCGATAAATTTTTACTTGTAACAATTTAAACCGTAAATAACCCTAGATTTTGGCTTTTAGTAGAAACTTTAATATCAAAGACTTATAGTAAATTTAATTGGTATTATTTAATTTTATAAATAGTTTAAAACATCTTTAAAAATTATACATTCCTTTGCAGTAATTGATTAGCAAAATTTATTAAATCTGTTTTTTTATTTTGATTAATATTTAATTCATTTAATGCATCAATTGCTATTTTAGTGTGCTCATTTGCTGCTTGTTGGCATAATAGCTGAATATTTATGTCTTTATAAATACTCAACATTTGCTTTACTTTTTCAACTGAATTATTTTCGTTAAACAATTTTTTAATGCTTTCTTTTTGTTCGTTGTTAGCTATACTTAATGCTTTAAGTAATAAATAAGTTTTTTTGTTGGCTATAATATCTCCACCAACTTGTTTCCCAAATTTATCTGCATCGGGCGCAAATGCATCTAAATAATCATCTAACAATTGAAATGCAATGCCAATATGTTTGCCAAATTTATATAAAGCTTGTTGGTTATTTTCACTGGCATTAGCACATATAGCTCCCATTTGTAAACTGCAACCTAAAAGTACTGCTGTTTTTTTGGTAATCATGTTAAGGTATTCATCAACAGTAACGTCAGTTCTGTTTTCAAAATTCATATCCTCTTGTTGCCCTTCACAAACCTCAATACTTGTAGTACTAAATAGTTTACTTAATTGTTTAAAAGTAAATTCATCGTAATGTTCTAATAGTTTAAATGCTTTAACCAACATTACATCACCACTTAAAATGGCAATATTTGTATTCCATTTTGTGTGTACAGTAGGTTTGTTTCTGCGTAATGGTGCTGCATCTAAAATATCATCATGTAGTAATGAAAAATTATGAAATAATTCTACACTTAAAGCTGCATCTAATGCTTTATTATAATTTTTTTCAAATAAATCACACCCAATTAATACCAATAAGGGTCTTATTCTTTTACCACCTAAATTTAAAATATATGTTTCAGGTTCGTATAGCTCAATTGGTTTTTGTTGCAATATAGTTTTGCAATAATTTCCGAGATGTTCTTCAAAAACTGAAATTAAAGGTAAATAAAACATGTTTAATTACGCGTGTTTTGCAACATCTAATAAATAAGTTCCGTAACCGCTTTTAGTTAATGGTGTAGCAATTTTTATTAATTGTTCTTTGTTGATATATCCCATTTTAAATGCTACTTCTTCAATACATCCAATTTTTAAACCTTGTCTTTCTTCTATAACTTGTACAAATTGTCCTGCTTGCATTAACGAAGGAAATGTGCCTGTATCTAACCAAGCAGTTCCTCTATCCATAATGCTAACTTTAAGTTGTTTTCGTTTTAAATATTCTTTATTTACATCTGTAATTTCATATTCACCACGAGGACTAGGTTTAAGTGTTTTAGCAATTTCAACTACTGAATTGTCATAAAAATATAAACCAGGTACAGCATAATTACTTTTAGGTTGTGTAGGTTTTTCTTCAATAGATAAAACATTGTGTTCTTTATCAAACTCAACAACACCATATCTTTCAGGGTCACTTACATGGTAAGCAAAAACAACACCACCAGTTGGGTTATTTATGTTTTTAAGAGTTCTACCCAAACCAACCCCATAAAAAATATTATCACCTAATATTAAAGCAACTTTATCGTTTCCAATAAATTTTTCTCCAATTACAAATGCCTGAGCTAAACCATTAGGTACCTCTTGTACGGCGTAGGTAAATTTACAACCTATGTTGCTTCCATCGCCTAATAATTTTTCAAAATTAGGTAAATCATGAGGTGTAGAAATTATTAAAATTTCGTTAATGCCAGCCATCATTAATACAGACAAAGGGTAGTAAATCATTGGTTTATCGTATATTGGCATCATTTGCTTACTCATCGCTAAAGTTAGTGGGTGTAATCGAGTACCTGAGCCTCCAGCCAAAATAATTCCTTTCATAGTTTTGTGTTTTTTAAAAACTAAAGATATTAAAATATTAATAAGGTTTTAAACAATTCAATTTAATATTTTTTATGAAACAAAATAATTAACATTAGTTAGTCAACTTGTATAATATATTATCTTTAGCACATAAATTTTTATGGGAAATATCATTTTTTTAGCACTAATTATAATTTCGTTTGTTGGTTTAAGTAAATTATTTATTAAAACAATTATTGCCGCATGGAAAGCATTTATTCCTATTTATAATTTTTATGTTTTGGCTAAACTACTTAATAAACCGTGGTGGTGGTGTTTAATAATGATTGTGCCAGGTGTAAATATTTTAATGTATGGTGTTTATGGATTTAATGTTAGCCGTGCATTTAATAAACCAGCTAATAACGATTTAATTTTTGCATCAATCTTACCTTATATTGCTTTTGTAAAATTAGGTTTTGATGATACAGCAAAATTTGTTGGTTTAAGTAAATTTGATGTTGAACCAAGTAAATTTGTAAAAAATTGGCTTGACCCAATTATTTTTGCAATCATTGCTGCGTCTATTTTTAGAGGCTTTTTTATTGAAGCCTTTACAATTCCAACTTCATCTTTAGAAAAAAGTTTAATGGTTGGTGATTTTTTATTTGTAAATAAATTTGCTTATGGTGCTAAAATTCCTCAAACACCAATCTCTTTCCCTCTTGCACATCATACTTTACCTTTAACATCAACTACAAAATCTTATTTAGAATGGATAAAACTGCCTTATTTTAGATTACCAGGTTTTGGCACTGTAAAAAATAATGATATTGTAGTGTTTAATTATCCTGATGGTGATTCTGTTTTGCTTAACATGCAAGATATGAGTTATTATAACTATAAACGCTATGTTGAAAAATTTAAAAAAGAAGATGATATAAAATATAATATTAAACAACCAGCTTCATATTATAAAACATTTGCCATTGAACACGTATCAAACCCTAATAACCCAAACATTTTTACGGGTAACCCTGTTGGCAAAGTAGTTGAAAGACCAGTAGATAAAAGAGATAATTATGTAAAACGTTGTGTTGGTATTGCTGGCGATAAATTTGAAATAAAAGATGGCGAAATTTTTATTTCAGACGTTAAACAAGAAATGCCAAAAAATGCACAGCATAATTATTTAGTTAAATGCTCGTTTAGAGTTTTTGGAGATTATATTAAATTACCCAATGGAAGACACTCTTTAAGCAATTTAGTCTTATTAGATAAATACGATATATATGCAACAGAAGTAATGGTGGCTGCTGAATCTAAAGATTCTATAATTTACCGCTTAAATATGCCAAGGCATGTTGCAGAAGAAATAAAAAAAATCCCTAATGTAATTTCAGTTACGCCTGAAATTGAACCTAAAGGAAAATATGAATTTTCTATTTTCCCGCATAGCCCATCTTACCCATGGAATAATGATAATTTTGGGCCATTATTAATCCCTAAAAAAGGGCAAACGGTTAAAATTGATACGGGTAATATTTGTATTTATCAAAAAATTATGGATACTTATGATGATGGTATTCATAAAGTAACAACTAATGGTAATCAAGTTTTGTTTGATGGCAAACCTATAACTTCATACACATTTAAACAAGATTATTATTTTATGATGGGTGATAATCGACACAATAGTGCTGATAGTAGGAGTTGGGGTTTTGTACCATTTGACCATATTGTTGGTTCTCCGTTTTTTGTATGGTTAAGTGTAAAGTATCAAGATAATAATCCTATAAGTGGCGCATCTTTTGTTAAAAGTTTATTTAAAAATAGTAAAGAAGGAAAATACCGTTGGGATAGATTTTTATGTTATGTAGATGATGGTAATTTACATTCAATTAAAATACCATTTTTAATTGTAATAGCACTTATTTGGGGTGCTAATAAATTATACAAAAAGAAAAAATTAAACCAATCAAAAACATAATGTTGTGATTTGAATACTAATTTTTTTAATAATTTATTTTCATATATAAAGCAACTAAATTGGTTTATAAGTTTAATTTTTGCTGTATTATTTCTAATACTTTGTGAAATTTATTTTTTTGATATTGTAAAAGTAAATTCAAAAGACATGGAACCTAATTATAATTATGGAGATGTTTTACTGATTAATAAAAGAGCTAAAACTTTTAAACATGGCGATTGTGTTTGGTTTAATGCCCCTGTAATTGATAGTAATTCATCTAACATTAGTTGTTTACAACGAATTTTAGGTTTACCAGGCGATTCATTACTAATTAATGAAAAACAAATTTTTATTAATGGAATTTTAACTGAAGAAAATGTACCAGTTAAAAAAAATTATATTTTAAAAACTAATAATGTTTGGTTAGATAGCATTGCTTTTTTAAATTTAAAGATAGCTGAATTTCAAAAAATTTCAGATTATTTTGAATACAGTTTAAGTTTAGAAAATTGGCAAGTAGATTCAATTAAATCAAAACAATGGTTTGTTAAACTTGAAGAGAAAACAGAAAAATTAAATTATTTTGATGAAATGAGTTACCCCTATAATCAACTTTATGCGTGGAATATGGATAATTATGGCCCAATTTATATTCCTAAAAAAAACGATACAATTAAATTAACAGATAGTAGCATAGTACTTTACAAAAAAATAATTGAAGATTTTGAAAATAACAAAATTGAAATTTTAAACGATAGCATTTTTATTAATAAAATTTATTCAAAAAAATATGTTTTTAATCAAAATTATTATTTTACTCTTTCTGATAATAGAGATAATGCAATAGATAGTAGGCAATGGGGCTTTATTCCTGAATCTAACATTTTAGGAAGATTAATTTATTTAATTAAACGAAATAAATAATATGCAATTAATTTTAGGAACTGCTTATTGGCCAAATTTAGTTTATTTATATAGTTTATTAAATTATAAAACAATTATTGATGTAGGCGAAAATTACACCAAACAATCCTATAAAAATAGAACTTGTATTTTAAACTCAAACGGTGTACAAAATTTAATTATACCTGTACAAAAGTTCAATAACCATACACCTGTTAGTCAAATAAAAATTTGTTATAAAGAAAACTGGCAAAATAATCATTACAAAAGCATAAACAGTGCATATAAAAATTCTCCTTTTTTTGATTTTTTTGAGGACGAAATAAAAAGTATTTATTTATCAAAAGTTGAAACTCTTTTTGAGTTTAATTTATTACAATTAAATACAATTGAACGTCTTTTACGTGTTAAATTTGAAAATACATTATCTAATCAATATATAGATTCAACTGCTAATAACATTGATTTACGTAATATTTTACACCCTAAAAAACAATGGACTAATAATAACTTGGGTTTAAATTTTGATACCTCAAAACCTTATTATCAAACATTTAAAAATGATAAAAATTTTACACCTAACTTAAGCTGTTTAGATTTAATTTTTAATTGTGGAATGGCTACAAAAGATTATTTGAGTTTTGTAAATTAACCTTTCAATTGTTTAAACGTTTTATTTTTTTTAATAAAATATTGCCAAACAATATTTCCATTATACATAATTAAAGTGTTTTTATTTATATTTATTTTAGTTTGATATTTTAACGTTTTACGTTGTTTAAGTAGAGTAGGTAACCAAGCATAAAAATTAAAATGAGCCTTAAGTACTTGCCATAATAATATGGGGTAACCTTCAAGTAAAAATTTAAAAGCAGCTACACCGTCTAAACATAATCTATAAAATATAATAAAAAAAACAAAAGGCGAATGATGATTTTTTAAAACGGTACTTAAATTATTTCTAAAATTTAAAAATGTTTTTTTAGGATTTGCTTTATTTAAAGTACCTCCACCTAAGTGATAAACAATGCTTTTAGGTTCGTAATAAATTTTATAACCTAAATTATTTATGCGCCAACATAAATCTATCTCTTCCATGTGTGCAAAATATTTTTCGTCAAAACCACCAACTTTTTTAAAAATTTCAGATTTAATAATTAAACATGCACCCGATGCCCAAAATATTTCTTCTGTAGTATTATATTGTCCTTTGTCTTCTTCTATTGTTTCAAATAACCTGCCTTTACAAAATGGATATCCATATTTATCAATAAAACCGCCAGCTGCACCAGCATATTCAAATTTAGATTTATTATTTAAATCTAACAACTTAGGTTGGCAAACTGCTATTTCTTCATTATTTTCTAATAGAGCAATAGGTTCAATTAACCAATTTTCAGTTACTTCAATATCACTATTTAATAATACAAAATATTTTTCGGTTAGTTGATTTAATGAAAAATTGTAACCGCCTGTATAACCTAAATTTTTATTAATTAATATTACTTTAATAGCGTTTATTGTAGTTAAATAATCTATCGAATCGTCGGTACTTCCGTTATCGGCAACATAAATAGTTGCGTTAGGACTATTTTTTATTATGTTTGGTAAATATTTTTTTAAATAATGACTTCCGTTATAATTTAAAATTACTACAGCAATATTTTTAGTTTGTGTCATTTTAAATTATCTAGGGTTAGCATAAATTTCATCAAAATGGTTGGTTTCTGTTCCTACAGGCGTTGTGTTATCAGGGTTGGCAATACCATTATTGTTTCTACGTGTTAATTCAAATTTCCATCTATCATTATAAATTTCTCCTCTAACATCGCTATGCACAATAGTGTAGCAATCATCAGCTAATTGTTTATTAACAAAAACAAATTTTTTATTACTAAAAAAGGCACCGGTTGCTTTATCATTTAATCTGTAATATTGCCAAATTTCATACGGAAATGTATTTTGTTCTGCAATTTGTTGTGAGCGTTGGTTAGGAGCACCATATTGTAAATAAACGCGCCCTCTATCGGTATAATAACCAGGTTGTTTACCACATTTAAATAAAACCATTACTTTTTGTACTTCTTTATAATAAGTACTCCATAGTTTTAAAGGATTTGCTGTATCTGCGGCATAACGTTCCCAAAAGTCAATAATATAGTTTTTCATTAACTCTTTATTTTTACTATTTGCAGCATTTATAACTCTATCTTTATCTAAATTGTTTGCTATAGGCCATAAACACTCTGTAAACATTTTTAATGTATCTGTATTATCGCAAACACCAAAATAATCAGCAACTGTTTTTTTATTTTGCCACTCATATTCAGCAACTAAATCAGCTTTTTTATTTAATCGTGAAAAATGAATTTTTTGTTGACCTTGTAAACTATTTTTATCATCTCTTATTTCTACTACTAAATTATAATTGCCCGACTTTAATTGACTTATATCAAACTTTGTTAAAAATGGAGTTACTTTAGAAGTAGTAAATTTTTTAAATCCACCATATCCTTCAATTTTCTGAAAATTAAAATTATTTTCAATAAAATAAGTTACTAAGTAATTTTTATTTACTCCTAAAATAGTATCTGTATTATAAATTTCTGCATAAAAAGCAATTTGTTTTTGTGACTCTGGAAAATAATTAATGGTATATGGAACTAAATCAAAACCAGATTTTGTAATTACACTATTTTTAGTTGAAGGTTTGTAACTCTCAAGTAATTGTATTCCGCTTATATTTATTTGATTTGCTAGGTAATTAATTTTAATATTTTCTTTAATAGTAATTGTTTTTGAATTGTTGTCGTTTAAATCCTTAATGTCTGTTTCTACCAAATAATCACCATTTTGTAAATTATAACGTTGATAATCAATAAAATTGGGTTTATTTAAACTATCGGTAAAAACTGGTCCGTTAAGAATATATTTATTTGCTTTTACTAAAAGAGTGTCTGAATATATTTTTTGAACTATTTGAAGACTTTGTTGGTAACCATTGGGTAGCTTTTTTAAAGCAAGACTTTTAGCAAGAAAGGTTATATTACAATCTATAAAAGGTTTATTTTGAGGAGTATTAAAATTAGTAGAAGCATAATAGGCAATCAACTGCGCCTTGTATACAGGGATAGATAATATAAAAAAACTTAAAATTATATGCTTGAGTTTTAAGAACATGGATTAAACTCTAAAAATAAAAATAATTTTATTAAAAAAAGTTGCTGATACTGTAAAAAATACTAATTTTGCCCCCGGAGAAATGGCAGAGTGGTCGAATGCGGCAGTCTTGAAAACTGTTGACTGTAACAGGTCCGGGGGTTCGAATCCCTCTTTCTCCGCAGAAAGGGACTGACCTAATAAAAAAGGGTTCAGTCCTTTTTCATTTAAAAGCAAATCGCCCGACAGACGGGCGATTTCAGCGATTACAGAATTTATTTTTGGAGTTCGAAATGCCCCGTTTTTTCGATCATAAACAATCCCTTCAGGAAAGACCAATTTTTGTAATTTTTCCTTGAGATTTATGCTTCCTTTTAGCCACAATTTCGTGATTTTCAGGCACAATTGGGCTACCTCATGAAGGCTTTCGCATAGGTTCGAAATCTGAATGGCTGAAGCAGTCAATAATCGAACGTTTTCCTGCTTATCTCCGAGGAGTTTATTCATCAAACGATCAAAAACTTCACGGGTCATTTCGGAGTTAACGTAATATTTCTCCTCCAAATTTTGAATTCCGGCATTCACTTCCTCAAGCCTTTTATTCAGGCTTAATTCACGTTCTGAGGCCTCTTTGGTTGATTCGTGGTAATCATGTTCCAGTTGCCAAACCAAAGGCTCTATAAGGGCTTCTTTTATCTGATATTGCCCTAATACGTCAAGGAAAAGTTTGTGCATTTCCTTTGCACTTTTGTTGCACTTGCATCCAACCCTTCGGCATTTATAATAATAGAGTTGTTTCGCCTTTACAATGTATCCTGTGAATGGATTACCGCAATCCCCACATTCAATAAAGACCTTTAATGGTACTCCTTCGTTTTGTGTTTTATGCGAAACTCCATATTTGGTTGAAGCCAACCTGATTTCATTGATCTTAAAAAAATCTTCCTTACTGACCATCGGTTCATGTTTTCCTTGTACAACTTTACCGTCAAGAATTCCATGTGAAATCAGTCCGCAATAAAATGGGTTTTTGAAAATTTTGAAAATGCGTTGCTTATACGTTTTGATTCCAATTTTTGCGAGCATCTCAATTATCTGCTCGTTGGAATAACCTTGCAATTTCCACTCCCAAGCTTTCCTGAATTTTTTTCCGTAATCATTCAGGACAATTTTAGACTCTCCATTTATTTTAATTTTATCGTAACCGATTGGCGCAGCGATACACCATTCGCCTTGCTCGTACTTTGATTTCAGTCCCGCATGAGTTACTTGTTGCCTTTGCACGTTATCCCATTTAGCAAAAATTAATTGCATCTCCTGAAAGAGAACTCCGTTGCTGTTGGAAGTATCAATCGGTTCAGTAACCGCAATAATATGAATGCCGTATTTAGTTCGCAATTCATCTGCGATTGAAATTGCTTTCCCTCCGGTTCTGCTGAAACGAGTCATTTTGTAAACAAGTATGGTACTTATCCTTCCTCTGCTTCTTTTGCAGAATTCAATCATGCGCTTAAATTCTTTTCGCTCATCGGTTTTTGCGCTTTCATAAGTGTCACCAAACGAAGCAACAATTTCTAAGTTGTAACGATTAGCGAATTCGTTGATTGTTTTATTTTGGTTATCAATCGACTCGTTGGTATCAAATTGTTTTTTACCTGAAACCCGAGTGTACTTGATAACCATTTTGGAATCAACCTTTTTAATTTTGGTTTTACTCGTTCGACCAAATTTGTGATTTAGTTCTGCTTGTAGTTGCGTGTTCATGCTGCCTGCTTTATTTCGTTTGACTTTGATTCCTGATTCTCTTTCAGGAATTCAATTAGCAAAGTGGAAAGTGCTTTTATTCCGAGTAAGACCTCTTCAGCTTCCGCATCACTCAAACCATCCAGTCCTTTAAATTTTTTCAGCCGTTCAATTGTAAGTGGCTCTTTTTTTGAATTAATAAACGCTTTCATTTTCCTAACTTCAATGGAAGTACCGTACTTCCTTTTGAATAAAGAAGCAATACCTGCCTTAGTTTTTCACTTGGGTAATTATTATAAAATAGACTTGCACATTTCAAAAAGAAATGGCATACACATAGCAAGGGCTGCTAAGAGTCATCAATAGCCCTGTGTACCGCCACCACAGCGGAGTGTTTAAAATTAGTTGGTTTTTCCCTCATCATCGAAGCAAAGGTAGATGAGGGCTTTGGGAAGGAAGTGGATTTTGGTTAGACGATGTCCATCAAGTGATTTGTTATGAACTCAAATGCAGTTTCCGTCTTAAAAATAACTGCTCACTCCAAACTGGATAGCTCCTGTTCTTGCAGCGGGGTTTCCTAAAAGATCTTTTTGCCATTCGTAGCGATAGTTTAATCGCAGAACTGTTTGTGGTGATGTTCTAAAACTAATGGCAGGAACAATGGCAAAAATCTCATCTGCTATGTTGCCTCCGGTTTCTTTGAAAGTTCCTACATTCCAATCCACGTATTCTGCACGGACTGCTGCATTAAAACTTGCCTTTTCAAAACCAAACATTTTCTTTTTTATAATCGGTTGCACAATATCAATGAATCCTCCGTGTTGCTTTTTACCGAATTGTTGAGTATAGGTATCCGGCACGTCAACAAAAGTCCAGGCAAATTCAGTGGTGATAACTGTATTCGCTTTGGGAATGGTAGTATTGAAATCAACAGCTACAACATCCGCTCTTCTTATCTTATCTAATATTAATCAATCCTACTGAAATTAATTGTAAACGCCTCCAATATAGGATAAAACAAGATCTCCAATTTTTCTCACTCTCAATGAAGTTTTAGCACTTGTAAGCGGTTCACCATTAAAACTCTCTTCAAATCTATCAGGGTTTAATTTGGTTGCAGGAAGGAAGGTTTTATTTTCTGCATTACCAATGATATTATCGTTTAATCCATTGGTTAAGTATAATTCGTATGCCCATACATAATTTGGTTTATACACCTTTCCATAAAATCCAAATCCAACATTACTGAAGGTTGATGGCAATAATTGTGTTGCTGAGATTGGTCTGTCGATAAACTCCCAACGTGGGCCATCGTGATTTTGGTTAAATGCACCAATGGGATTCATGATAATCCCTCCTCTGAAATTTAGCAAATGGTGGAATTGAAAATCTAAAGCTGCAAACTCAATGTTGATCTCTTTTGTTCCGTCTTCAAATTCAATCTCGGTCAGAAATTTAATTTTTCTATGGATGGATGAAGATAAAAACAAAGTCATTCTACGCATCTGAAAAGAAAATCCTTCTGTTACGCCATCCGTTACCGCATATTGTGTATTGGCTTCAGCATAACCGCCAATTGCAACAGGTATTTTTCCGTATTGTAAAAACGGACGATTATAAACCGCATCTAAATTCAATTGCATTTTCGATGTATCAGTCGGGGTTCTCTTAACCTTACTCGTGTCAATCTGAGAAAAAGAAATGTGCGCAGAAAAAACAAAAAAAGTAACAGTAATTAAATGCTTCATAAGATTAAAGTTGGATATAAATGTTTTCATTATCTATTGAGGTCAAAAATGATTTTAAATTGGTTTCAGCAGGGCCATTTGTTACTTCTCCTTTAGTATTGAATTCTGCTCCTTTACAATGACAAACCATCATTGTTTCATTGTGAGAAAGCTCGCAGCCTTGGTGTGTACATTGCAAATAGCATGCTTTGTATTCATTTCCGTTTATCTTATAAAGTGCTATTGGAAATGATAAACTTTCAGGTTTTATAATGAGGAATTTTTGTTCTATCCTTT
>CAZAPH010000003.1:63341-66378 GCA_964487105.1 uncultured Akkermansia sp. | reverse complement strand
TATCATCGCAACTTGCCCTAACCGAAAACCAGACTTTTCTTTTAGATTCTAAACAATTACAATACTGTAAAATGTTTTGACATAATTTTGTACATTTGTCTTGACCAAAGCAAGCTTGACCTTCAAAGAAGAGACTCCCAAATTGAGGGCATTCTACAATCATATTCCAAAGAGGTAATTTATTACAAATTGTTCCATTAGAAACTCTTATTACAGGCGTTGTAAATTCGCAAAGTTCCACGTAACTGCTTGTATCCCCGTTAAGCATCATCCACTCGTCAGGATATTTTTCATTTGGGCAGCCATTAGTTATTGATATAACAGGATTACTTGGACTACCTGATGGGGCACTACACTCAATTGCTAATGCATTAGGATTATTTAAACTATTTTGGTAAAAATAATTGCGGGCATAACTTAAGTGAAACCGCATCCTGATTTTTTGATCAGGGGTAAAAAAATTACTGTATTGATTAAAATTGTAATCCATGTAATTTTCTGCACTAACTATGTTTGTATTACAATCATACCTTTTAGTTGGGTCAGTTGCATTATAAGGATCGTTAACCGCAATGCCTGTAACAGGCTCTGTATCACAAACTCTATCACCAGAACTTTCACATGCAATATTTGCGCATGCAGTTAGTGAGTCTGGCTCTGGCTGAAACGTATGAAATAATCCTAACCAATGCCCAACTTCGTGTACTAAAGTAGTTCCTTTATCAAACCCAGGTAAGTTTGCTGTTCCAATATTACCAACATACTTATAGTTTAAAATTATACCATCATCTGGCAAACTATAACCAGTAATCGGAATTGATGATTGACCCGATAAGTCTATCATCGTGTTATTTACCTCTTGTAAAATATTGGCAACCCAAATATTCAAATATTTATCTGACGGCCATTTATCTATAGCTGTAAGTACGGACCTTTGATCACCAAATGTGTTTGGTCCGATATAAAATTGTTGTTGAGCTACTTGTGATCTTGTAATTCCTGTTGTAGTTTGATTTAAAGGGTCTGTTTTTGCAAAACAAAACTGTATTTTAGTATCTACGCCATTTGCATGAGCGTTAGCATTAGCAAATCGCGCATTCAAAATAGCTAGTTGAGATTGAATTTGTGCCTCTGAAATATTTTGAATTGGAAAATTTGAACTATAAACCACATGAAACACAACAGGTATCCATATTGTGTGATTTGGGTCAGTGTTGGATGTCTTGTACACTTGGCTGCTTAAATCCATCTTGGTAATACTGTCATTAAACCCTAAATTATTTTGTTTAAACGCAGATATATATTTATCATAATTACACCAAGGATATAATGTTTGACCAAATGATATTTTAGTTATTGCTGTGAATATAAAAGTAAAATAAATAATTTTTTTCATGACATATGAATTAATAGTTATTTATTAATTTTTTGTTTAAGCGTAGTAATTTCTTTTTTCAACTCAATAATATAAAGCGTTAACTCTTCAATTTTTTCCATTTGTAACTTTTGCATGTCACCAATATTTAAGCCTTGTTCAATAATCTCTTTTTCACTTGGTAAATTTGGTAAATGTTTGTTTTGTTTAATATATTCCTCCACAAAATTGAGGCTGTTTAATTTATAATTGTTCGAAAAAACATAATCTGCCCAATTGTTTTGTGTTACAATTACTTCTGTTGAAACGGCTTTCCCATATATTGTCAACAAAGCGCCTGTGTGAGCACCTCCTGTTTGTGTTTTTTCTCCAATTATTGTTTTACCATTAGTACCAACATAAAATGTAGTTTTATTATTATTAGGATTTTCAATTTTAAAAGCATTTATATCATAAGTTCTTATTTTAGTTGGGCTAAACATGGTTACACTATGTGTTGCTGAGCCGCCTAAATTAATGTTGCCACCATTGCTTCCGTTATTAATACAAACATCTCTACCACAATAATAATTAATTAATAAATTGTTTGCATCTCCATTGTTATTGGTTCCTTGTGCTTCAATGTGTCCGGTACCATTTAGCCAATCTGTCCACATAGATAAACTGGCATTCATAGAGCCGCCAGAGGCTTGAGAGATGTAACCACCGTAATTAGACATCCACCACATGTTTGATACTGAGCCTGGACATACAGGAGGTGTAGCCGGTAAAGTTGTTCCTATAGTTTTACCAACTTGTAAAAAATTATTTCCGTTGCCATCAGTTGAGCCTGTTTTTAAACCAAATGAATTTCCAAGTTCTAAACCTTGCTCAAGCGTTACGGCACTTTTAAAAGTAGTAGCACCAGTAAAACTACTACTACCCGTAACGTTTAAATTATTATCTACCTTAAAATCCCAACCTTTTACTTGTGTGGCTGCTTGTACTTGGTCGGTAATAACAATGCCACCACCTACATATAAATTGTTGCTAATGCGCGCATCGCCAATAACATCAAGCTTAAAGCCTGGGCTTGGCGCAATGCCTAAACCTAAATTACCGGTTGGTAAATAATAATCGTTACCTGTTTTTTGTAATACACCAATACCGTTATTAGCTAGTACAGTTGAAAGTCCACCTCCATTTAATGCTGAAAGTTTTCCATTTGCATCAACACTTAAAATTCTATCTGCCATTGAATTAGCCAAAGAATTAAAAATAATGTCGCCATTTGCTTTTACTGTAAAACGCACATTGCTATTGGTTTTAAAAGGCAAGTCAATATTATTAGTGGTACCTAAAAAATCGCCGGCACTAGAGTTGTTGCCTGAGGGTTTCCACGGAGGGCCATTTTGAGCCATTGTATTATTTATAGTTACAAGGCTAAATAAGCCTATTACAGCCGCTTTCGCTAAATGGGGGGGGGGGGTAAACACCATTTTAAAATTGTTTATATTTTAATGGTGTTTATAAGTTTTTTAAAAAAAATAAAGTTAAAAAAAAATTATTTTTTTTTTTTTTTAATTTTTTTTTAAAAAAAAAAAAAAAATTTGACAAAACAAAAGGTATTTAAGAAATTTTTGACAAAAAGTAAAAAATTGATAAAAAGTTTACAAAGCAAGA
>CAZAPH010000003.1:19687-63331 GCA_964487105.1 uncultured Akkermansia sp. | reverse complement strand
GGGGGTAAACAACCCTTTTAAATGTTGTTACATTTAAAGGTGTTTTTAAGGTTTGTATAACGAATCTACGTTAAAAAAAGTAAACTATCAAGAGGTAAAATGTTAAAATTGCATTTGCCTTCAACCCATAATTTGCAATAGAACTTCTAATCCGACTCAAAACACCTGCAAAATGTGGGTTTAATCAAAAAATTGCCATGTTACACCAAACCTAAAAGCTCTATCTGGTTGATAATACCCGTTAACTAAAGCATAATTTTTGCCTAAAAATCCTTGAAGTGCATTTTCAACTCTAATAAAAAAATTAACTGGTCTTATACGTGCGTTTAAAAAAATTTCCGTAAACCAATATTGTCCGGTTTGTTTTTGGTCTTGCAAATAAAAAACTTGAGTTACCGGCATATAATCGTAACTGTAAAAACTACTAAATGTTTGTACTTGAGCTCCAATTTGCATCCATAAATTTTTATGTGCTAAAAATCCTTCATAAAAAAGTTTAGCTCTTAAATAATGGTTTGGTAAATACAAATAATTATTACCTTCAGTAGTTTGAAACGTGTAATGTGCTGATAGGCCTAAGTGCTTAAAGCAAACCGTTTTAAATTCAACTTTTGTGCTAAACACATTAATTGGTGTAAGTATTTGTCGTGGAATTGCAATGTTATCAAAATAAATTAAATTTGAAATATTTGCATAATTAACGCTTGAATAAATTGTTTGCATTAATGAATAATTTAATTGTGCTGCGCTAGTTTTAACCGCAGAAAAATTATTGTTCCAATTAAAGTGGTTACTGTACCATGTTTGTTGTAATAAGTTAGGTTGACGGTTTTCAATTAATAAATTTAAACCAATTTGTTGTGGTAATTTTTTAGCAATAATCTTAAATACTAATTCGTTTAAAAGTTGATAATCGTTTTTGTTATACCCCAGTAAATCATAACTCAACTTCAAATGGTTATTTAACAGCATTTTTACAGTTTTTAGGGAATCTTTACTATAAATTGGTTTTTTAAAATACCAATTGCTATAAATTATATGGTTAAGGTAAATGCTATCAAAATATTGATAAACTCGATTGTATTCGTTTTTATATCCAATATTTATGTAGTTGTTTTCTGTTTTTACATCATAACTTATACTGTTTTGCAACTGCATTAAGTTGGTACTATCTTTAGTTTTTAACGTATCAAAATAGGTAATATAATAATAGTTGTTGTTGGTTAAGTTATCGTCGGTATATTTTAAAACATTATTATATAGTTTTGATTTTAAATTTATAAAATGATTAAAGCTGTTTAAACTATCATAACTATTTAACCTTAAATAAGGATTAAAATAAAACCCTACATCATTATTTTTTCTCTTTGCTGATGTTAAGTTTACAAGTATAACTTCTTTATTAAGTTTAATTTCTTTTTCTTTTAATGTGTCGTTTACTATTCCTCCGTTTTCTTGGTTATTGTTAGTGTTGGCGATTATATAGGACATCCATCCAAAACGTTTGTTTTTTGTTTCGTGGTTTAAACTTAAGTAAAAATTATTGGTGTAGGATTGTTGTCTTCTATAAAACCCTGTACTTGTATATCTTTTAAAAGCTAAGGCAATATTTAATTTATTTTTAAAGGTATTGGTAAACAATAAATCAAAATATTGATAAACTTTTGTGCCTGCAATACCAGTTAATTGAGCATAAGGCCCTTTAGTTTGATAGAATTTTACATCGTTTTCTGTAAAATTTAGGTAAGGGCTTTCAGTTACTTTAAAACCAATAGCTTGAGGTTTAATTCCCCATATATAATTTACATTAGGTAATCCTAAATTACCTAAATAATTTATTGGTATTTGTTGATTTAAATTATTAATACTCGTATCAGGATAAGCGGCTTGGTAATCCTTAAAACTACTTTTATTAAACTCAACAGTTTTAATATAATTTTTATTAGTGGTATAAAAGGCTTGAGCAAGGGTGTAATTAATTGTTTTTAAAAAACAAAAAATTAAAATGAGTATTTTAATTAATCTATGCACTAAGCTATAATTATGCAAAGCTATTATATTTACGCTTAGTTAAGCTATTAAAGTTTGCCAAAAAAATGTTCTTCAACATCAAAAGTAGAACGTAAGCCAAGTTGACCAAAATCTTCGGCAATCCATTTATCGGCAATAGCGCGCCCTTTTTCTTTTAAACTTAATAAAAAGTCCCAGCTTGTATTCATTTTACTACTATAGCTTAATTGGCTTAAAGCTTCATAGCCGCTAATGGTGTGCACAAAAATTTCTCTATTAGTGTGATCGTCGGTTTTTAAAATTCCGTTTCTAAATAATTCATTACGGTAATGAATTAATTTCATTTCGTTTATTAAACTACTATTAAAACTTATTTCATTTACCCGATCGGCAATATCTCTAGCGGTAGTAGGAACAGAATTTATATTAATGGAGTTAATTTTAATTAACACAATATCTCTAATATTTGTATTAGTAATTAAAGGAAAAATTGGAGGGTTACCCATATAACCACCATCCCAATAATATTCTCCATCAATTTCAACCGCTTGAAATAAAAATGGTAAACAAGCACTTGCCATTAAAGCTTCAACAGTAATTTCTTTATTTGAGAAAATTTTAGCGCGATTAGTTTTTACATTAGTAGCGCAAATAAATAATTTCTTTTTATTATATAATTGTAACTCTTTAAAGTCAATTAAATCATTTAAAATATCTCTTAACGGGTTATAATTAAAAGGATTAAAATTATAGGGCGACATTACCTGAGTAACAGCATTAAACCACATATATCCCGGACTATTATAAATATCCCCATTGCCATACGTTTTATCAAACATGCCTGGTTTAAAGAAAAAACTACCGCTTAAGGCCACCCTTTTCCAGAGTTCTTCTAGTATTTGTTTTGCTTTTAATGGGCCGCCTATATGTAAGCCGTAAGCAACCGCTACAGCGTTAACAGCCCCTGCGCTTGTGCCACACATAGCCTGAGCAACAATTTCATCTATTTCTAATAAACGATCTAATACTCCCCAAGTGAATGCTCCGTGCGCACCACCACCTTGTAATGCTAAACCAACTTTTTTTATTTACATTATTTGTTCAAATTTATAACTTTAAATGCATTTAAAAAGTACTTTTGTCTTATATTTACGCCATTCATCTAAAATTTTAAAATGAAAACAATAATTGTTACCGGAGGAGCAGGATACATAGGATCGCATACTTTAATTGAATTATTAGAAAAAACAGATTTTAATATTGTTTCTATAGATAATTTTAGTAATTCTGATATGAACACCTATAAACGTGTTTCTAAAATAACAAAAAAATCTTTTGAAAATATAGCTATTGATTTATGTGATAAACAAGCTTTGGTAAACGCATTAAATAACTATCAAAATATTGTTGGAATAATTCATTTTGCTGCTTTTAAAACAGTGCCTGAAAGTGTAACTTTACCTTTAAAATATTACCATAATAATTTAACTTCATTAATTAATTTACTTGATTACTGTAAAGAAAAAAATATTTCCAATTTTATTTTTTCTTCATCGTGTTCGGTATATGGTAATGCAGATAAATTACCGGTTACAGAAAACACCCCTTTAAAAAAAGCAGAAAGCTCTTATGCACATACTAAACAAATTGGTGAAGAGATAATTAATTATTTTGCGCCTTCTGTACCAAATTTTAAAGCTGTTATTTTAAGATACTTTAATCCAGTTGGTGCGCACATAAGTGGAGAAAATGGGGAGTTGCCTATTTCAAAACCAAACAATTTAGTTCCGATAATTACACAAACGGCTTCAGGAAAAAATAGTTTAACCGTTTTTGGAAATGATTATGATACAGTTGATGGTACTTGTATTAGGGACTACATCCATGTATCTGATATTGCTGATGCACATGTTAAAGCGTTAATTTATTTAATTGAATCTAAAACCGCTGAAAAAACTTCGGTTTTTAATTTAGGAACAGGCACCGGTATTTCTGTATTACAAGCCATTAAAAGTTTTGAAAAAATGAATGGAATTACTTTAAAGTATTCCATTGGAGATAGGCGACCTGGAGATGTAATTGCTGTTTATGCCGATAACAATAAAGCAAAATCTATTTTAAAATGGGAGCCTAAATTAAATATAGATGATATGATGTTAAGCGCTTGGAAATGGCAACAAAATTTAAATAATACCAATTGTAATTAAAAAATAGCTTTGGGCTATTTTTTAATTTTACAATGTTAATGCCACCTCCAAGAAAACTTGATTCTAATTATAGGACTAATTATTAAATCAAAGTGGTATAATGGGTTAACAAATTAATGTTCATTATTAATTTTAAATTTTGCCTTTTATTTTACCTAATTTTATACTTTTAAGGCGTGAGTGAAAACACTGCTAAAAATAACATAAAAACATCTGGAATTACTGTAATTATTAGCTTATCCTTAGTGCTTTTTATGCTTGGCGCTTTAGGTTTATTAATTATAAATGCAAATAAATTAAATAAACACTTTAAAGAAAACATTGGCTTTCAAGTGTTTTTAAAAGATACTGCAACCAGCGCACAAACCGATGCGCTTATTCAAGAAATTACAAATTCACCCTTTGCAAAAACAGTAACATTTATTAGTAAAGAACAAGCTGCAGAAAAATTAAAACACGATTTAGGCGAAGATTTTGTAAGTTTTTTGGGCTCTAACCCTTTATTAAATAGTATTGATATTAAAATTAAGGCAGATTATGCGGTAACAGATACTTTACAAAGTATTGAAAAAATATTGCTTCAAAAACCTTTTATTAAAGAAGTTATTTATCAAAAAGATATGATTAACTCTTTAAATAAAAACACCAAAGCTATTGCGTTTTTTATATTAATATTTAGTGGGGCCTTACTAATTGTAGCGGTTGCACTTATTAATAATACTATTCGTTTATCAATTTACGCACAACGTTTTTTAATAAGAACTATGTATTTGGTTGGAGCTACACGTAATTTTATAAGTAAGCCTTTTATTTTTAAAGGTATAAAACAAGGTGTTACGGCAGGTCTTTTAGCTTCACTTTTATTAATTGGATTTTTAATTTTAAGTTCCAAATTTATCCCTGATCTACTTGCAATACAAGATGAAAATATTTTAATTTTATTACTTTCCGGTTTACTGTTATTAGGTATTATAATTTCTGCATTTAGTGCTTATTTATCCGTTTTACGCTATTTGCGTTTAAAAACCGCCGATTTATACTTTTAAGTTTAAGTCCCTTTCTCTATTTTTAATAAAAGAACATCTTTTTCCCTTTTCAAACCATACGTTTTACTAGTTAATAACAAAAAACCATTAACTATATTCTTGTAAAATATCTTTCCACCTCTTTACTAATTTAATTATGTTATTTTTGTATAAGTGCATCCCTATAAATATATTATAAAGGCTAGTTCTGTTTTTAAACTAATTTTAATTTGCTTACTTTTCTTTGTTAAGGTTAATTTAATTGGCAATACCGACTCTTTACTTGCTTTTTTTAATTATAAAAATTTAATAATTGATGAAAGAGTGAGATTAGCGACTAGTTCTTCTTCATATAAAGAGTTAACTAAGTCAGAGCATTTATTTTTAAGCTTTTTAGTTCGTGCAAATCAGTGGTATCAAACGGACAAAAACATGGATAAGCTTTATTATTTAACTCGTTTAAAATGCAATTTATTAATTGAAAAAAACAGGGTTGGCGATTTGTTTGTAACAGTTGATCAATTTAAACAACAAGCAGAAATAAAGAACAACAAAGAAGATATTATAAGAAGTTTTATTTTGTATGATAGAGCTTAAGCAAATTTTGACTTATTTGAAGAGTGGGCCGAAACATCTAAACAACTTTATCATTTAAGAAAACAAGATACCTCTTTCCTGAAACGAATTGATAATTTAGGAAGTTACTGTTGGACACTTAACAACTGCGCTTTTTATCTTAAACAAAAAAACTTATACGATTCGTGTTTAATATACTACGAAATACTAAATAAAACTTTAAAAAAAGGAAATGTTCCTAGGAAAGTTCAAATAGAGATATATAAAACTTACATTCTAGTTTTAAAAAGATTAAAAGAATACCAAAAAGTACATTCCGTAACTTTAGAAGCCTTACGATTTTGTAACTCAACATTGCCTGAAGGTGATGCGAAAAAACATGCACTTGCAGATTTTTATAGATCTTACTCACAATCTAAATTTTATTTACAACAAATAGATAGTGCATTTTATTACGCTAACATTTCAAAAAAATTAGATGAAAAAAATTCTCTTAGCATAAGTGAAGGCCCTATTTTTTATTTGGTTTATCTAAAAAAATATAAAGAAGCGGCTAATGAACTATACCCTTATGTTTTTGGCGAAAAAAAGAAACAACTAGCCGAACCATTTGGTTGGTTTTGTGGAAAATTTGCTAATGTATTTGAGAAAGCAGGGAAATTAACAGAAGCTAATTATTGTTACCGTGTTTATAAAAATTATGCCGATAGTATTACTAAAGTTAACCAAGAGAAAACAAATGAATATGATAAAACTAAAACACTTCTTTTAATTGCTTCTGAACGTAAATCAGCGCAATTAGCTAGTGAAAAAGTTGAATTAAAATATAACCGAGATAAAGAACAAAAAAATTTAATTATTATAGCCGGTTTAGTGTTTATATTAATAATTATAATTTTCTTTTTTATTGTTTATAAACGTTATAAATTTATTAAAAAACAAAATTTTATTATAGAATCCCAAAAAAAAGAACTCAAAGATAAAAACTTGATAATTGAAGAAAAGCAAAAAGAAATTATTGATAGTATTAAATATGCGAAAAGAATTCAAGAAGCGCATTTACCAACAGAGAAATATTTAAACTTAAAAATCAGAAAATAAGGCTTAGTTGTGCTTAAATGGTGTGTTTTATTAGCCTAATGTTATTCTCCTAAAAAATATACTTCTAAAAAAACAACCTCTTTTTTACCAACCTTATTTATTAAGTTTTTAAGTAATACCAATTGTAATTAAAAAATAGTCCAAAGCTATTTTTTAATTTTACAATGGTAATGCCACCACCAAAAAAACTTGATTCTGATTATAGGACTAATTATTAAATCAAAGCGGTATAATTTGTCGCTTTTAAATGTATTGAAAAACTAAACAATAATTAGTGTTATAAAAAATGGTATATTTTTAAAAGTTGGTGAATTTTGTCAATTTTAGATATACAATCGTAAAATTAACTATACCTTTTCAAAAAAATTATTTCATTATTAAAGTGTTAGTTTATTCGCCTATATTTTGTTAAATTTACACTCTATCTTTAAACAATTAAAATGGACAAATTTTCTTACATTGGAACAAGTGATGTAAATGCCATTGAACAACTTTTTGTTCAATTTCAAAAAGATAACCTATCGGTTGATAAAACATGGCAAGATTTTTTTAAAGGATTTGAATTTGCTCAAACCAATTACGAATCCACTTCAATTGGTATCCCCGAAAATGTAGCCAAAGAATTTAAAGTTATTAGTTTAATTCGTGGTTACAGGCAACGTGGTCACTTATTCACTAAAACTAATCCTGTTAGGCAACGCAGAACATACCAACCAACATTAGCTTTAGAAAATTTTGGCCTATCAGAAAAAGATTTAGAAATTTCTTTTCAAGCAGGTAATGAGCTTGGTATTGGAAATGCGAAACTTAAAGATATAATAGCTCATTTAGAACAAACTTATTGTCAAAGTATTGGTGTTGAATATTTATATGTGCGCGACCCCGAAATAGTAAAATGGTTGCAAGAGCGTATGGAAAAAAACAAAAACACACCTAACTATACTTCTGCTGAGAAAAAAACTATACTTAAAAAATTAACTCAAGCTGTTGTGTTTGAGAACTACTTACATACTAAATTTGTAGGTCAAAAACGCTTTTCATTAGAGGGTGGCGAATCCATAATTCCGGCAATGAACGCATTAATGGAGCATGGCGCAAATGTTGGTATTGAAGATTATGTGATTGGAATGGCACATCGTGGTAGATTAAATGTTCTTACAAACATTATGAACAAAACGTATAAAGATGTGTTTACAGAGTTTGAAGGTCGCCCAAGTGAAGACTCGTTATTTGATGGTGATGTTAAATATCACATGGGTTATTCCTCTGATCAAATAAGTGATAATGGGAAAAAAGTGCACATTAGTTTAACACCTAATCCCTCACATTTAGAAACTGTTGCTCCTGTTGTTCAAGGCATTATTAGAGCAAAAATTGACAATCAACATAAAGGCGATAACAGCAAAGCTTGTGCAATTGCAATACACGGCGATGCGGCCGTTGCTGGGCAAGGAATAGTTTATGAAGTGCTTCAAATGAGCCAATTAGACGGTTATAAAACAGGAGGAACAATCCATTATGTTATAAATAATCAAGTAGGTTTTACAACTAATTTTTTAGATGCGCGTTCATCAACCTACTGCACAGACATTGCTAAAGTAGTGCTTAGCCCTGTTTTTCATGTAAATGGAGATGATGTAGAAGCATTATGTTTTGTGTCTAAATTAGCAATGGATTTTCGTCAAACGTTTAAACGAGATGTGTTTATTGATATTTTATGTTATAGAAAATACGGCCACAACGAAGGTGATGAGCCACGTTTCACACAACCATTACTTTACAAAGCAATAGCTTCACATCCAAATCCTAAAGATATTTATGTGAAAAAATTAGCTTCAGAAAATTCTGATTTGGCAAATGAAGCTAAAACTCTTGAAACAGCGTTTAAAGCAGAGCTAGACATCAACTTAGATGAAGCTAAAAAAACCGAAAAAGCTAAAATCACTTCATTTTTAGAAGGAAATTGGAAAGGTTTAAAAATGGCTACTGATAAAGACTTTGAAATTTCACCAAAAACACAAGTTGATAAAAAAACATTTTTAGAAATAGCCAATAAAACTGTTGAATTACCAAAGGATAAAAAGTTCTTTAATAAAATTCAAAAATTGTTTGATGACAGAAAAGCCATGATAACCAACGATAATTTTGATTGGGCAATGGGTGAATTAATGGCTTACGCTACACTAATGCATGAAGGAAACGATGTGCGCTTTAGTGGGCAAGATGTTGAACGAGGTACCTTTAGCCATAGGCATGCGGTTGTAAAAATAGAAGATAGTGAAGAAGAATATACCCCATTAAATAATTTTGGAGCAAAAGGTAAATTAAACATTTACAATTCTCATTTAAGTGAATATGGTGTTTTAGGTTTTGAATATGGTTATGCCTTTGCCGCTCCAAATGATTTAACCATTTGGGAAGCCCAATTTGGCGATTTTTTTAATGGTGCTCAAATTATTATTGACCAATACATTACAAGCGCTGAATACAAATGGAGAAGAATGAATGGTTTAGTTGTACTACTTCCACATGGCTATGAAGGCCAAGGACCAGAACATTCAAGCGCACGTATGGAGCGTTTTTTACAAGCATGCGCTGAAAACAATCTCCAAATTGTAAACACAACTACACCTGCACAACAATTTCACGTGTTACGCCGTCAATTAAAACGAGATTTTAGAAAACCGCTTATTTGTTTTACTCCTAAAAAATTATTAAGATACCCTAGTTGTGTAAGTAAACTAGTTGACTTTACTGATGCTAATTTTATTGAAGTTCTTGATGATAAATTAATTGAAGTTAAAAATGTAACACGTGTGGCGTTTTGTAGTGGTAAAATATATTATGACTTGATAGAACGCAGAGAAAAAGAAGGAATTAATGATATTGCTTTTGTAAGATTAGAACAATTATACCCTTTCCCACAAAAACAAGTAGAAACTCTTTTGAAAAAATATACTAAAGCTAAAGAATTTTTATTTGTTCAAGAAGAGCCTGAAAATATGGGTCCTTGGCGTTTTGTTGACAAACACTTGCGTAATTTAAATTTAAAATATGTTGGCAGAGATGAAGCCGCAAGCCCTGCAACTGGATTTGCAAAACGACATAATGCAGAAAATGAACAAATAATGACAACATTATTTTCAAAAGTAACCGTTAATTAAAAAACATTAAAAACACATATAACTAAATATAAAGAATATGGCCATAGTAGAATTAAAAGTACCAAGCCCTGGAGAATCAATAACAGAAGTAGTTATAGCACGATGGGTAAAAAACACTGGTGATGTTGTAGAAAAAGATGAAGTATTGGCAGAAATAGATTCTGATAAAGCTACATTAACTTTAAACGCCGAAGAAAGCGGTAAAATAGAAGTTTTAGCTGCTGAAGGAGATACCGTAAAAGTTGGACAAGTTGTTGTAAAAATTGACACTTCAGTAAAACCAGAAGTAAAAACTACTGTTGCTCAGAGTGGAGATAATAAAAGTTCAGAAACAAAAAAAGACACCTCTACAAGCTCAGTGTCTGATAAAACAACTGTAACAAAAACCTCAGCCGAAAAATCAACAAGCTATGCTACAGGTACACCGAGCGTTGCAGCAGCAAAAATAATGTCAGAAAATAACATCGCTGCCAATCAATTAAACGGAACTGGTAAAGATGGGCGTATTACAAAGCAAGATGTTTTAGCGGCTTTATCAAACGGAATACCAACAGCACAACAAGTTTTATCAAACACTTGGAAAGGCGGAAGAGATAAAGAAAAAACTAAAATGACCTCGTTACGTAAAACAGTTGCAAAACGTTTAGTTTCGGTTAAAAACGAGACAGCAATGTTAACCACATTTAACGAAATTGATATGAGCGCCATTTATGATATACGTGCTCGTTATAAAGATAAATTTAAAGAAATTCACGGCACAAATGTTGGGTTTATGAGTTTCTTTACTAAAGCGGTAACCGAAGCTTTATACCATTTTCCTGCGGTAAATGCAATGATAGATGGCGAAGAAATTGTGTACAATAAATATTGTGATATTGGAATTGCTGTAAGTGCCCCAAAAGGATTGATGGTGCCCGTATTGCGCAATGCAGAGCTTATGAGTTTAGCAGAAATTGAAAAAGGAATTAAAGATTTAGCCATAAAAGCACGTGATGGTAAATTATCTATACCTGATATGGAAGGAGGTACATTTACTATAACTAACGGAGGAGTATTTGGAAGTATGATGAGTACACCAATAATTAACCCACCACAAAGCGCAATTTTAGGAATGCATAATGTGGTTGAACGTCCAATGGCGGTTAACGGGCAAGTTGTAATTCGCCCTATGATGTATGTGGCTTTAAGTTACGATCATCGTATAATTGATGGCCGCGAAAGTGTGGGCTTTTTAGTAAAAGTAAAAGAAATGCTTGAAAACCCAAACCGTATATTGTTTGGAGGCAAATTACCAGAAGAAGTTTTATTAGGTTTGTAAATTATTTTACTTCTACAAAACTAAAGCAAATACCTTTTTAAGATAATAATTTTAAACCGGGTCAACATTTATGTTTATTCTAAAATTCCACGCTTTATATTTAGAGTTTAAAGTGTTGATTTGATTATTAATAAACTCTCTGGTTTTTATAATTGAATCGTTTCTGTTTATTTTTAACAAAATCCTTTTAATGTATAAAGTTTTAATTCTTTTAACTAAAGGAAATTCTGGTCCTAAAACAGTATTATTATTTAATGATGTTTTAAATAATTTTGCAAGCTCTTCGGCAAGTTGATTTAACTCATTTATATCTTTACTTTGAATATTAATTTCAATTAATCTACTATAAGGTGGATAAAAATGCTCTTCTCTTTGTTTTAAAATATGAGAATAAACCTCAACTAAATTATTTTTTAAAACATAATTAATTACTTGATGGTTAGGCTGAGAGGTTTGGATGTAAAATTTTCCCATCTCTTTATATCGGCCTGCCCTACCCTTAACTTGTATAAATAATTGGTAGGCTTTTTCAAAAGATCTAAAGTCTGGGAAACTTAAAACAGAATCAGCATTTAAAATTCCAACTACTGAAACATTTTTAAAATCTAAGCCTTTAGTTATCATTTGAGTTCCTACGAGTATGTTTACTTTCTCAGAATCAAAATCATCTATAATTTGTTTAAAAGAATATTTGCTTCTGGTTGTATCTAAATCCATTCTTGCAATTTTAGCTTGAGGAAAAAGAATTTCTATTTCTTCTTCTATTTTCTCTGTTCCTGCGCCTTTATGTATTAATTTACTGCTACCACATGCGCTGCAAATTTGAGGGGGAGAAATTGAATATCCACAATAATGACAACATAATTTATTGCTTTGCTTATGATAAATTAAACTCACGTCGCATTGTACGCATTGAGGGATAAAGGCACACTCTTTACATTCGGTATAAGGCGCATACCCTCTTCTGTTTTGAAAAAGAATAATTTGTTTTTTGTTTTCAAGTGCTTTTACAATAGCTGTATATAAAGGCATTGTAAGCATCCCTCTCATTTGTTGTGTTTGTTCAAAATATTTTGTGTCGCAAATTTCAATTTCTGTACCACCACCGATAACAAATTGATTTGTAAGATTAACTTCTATATATTTATTAATTTTTGCTTGGTAAATTGTTTCTATACTTGGTGTTGCTGAACCTAATAGAATATTTGCTTTAGAGAGATTTGCTAAGTATAATGCAGCATCTCGTGCATGGTACCTCGGACTAGGATCGTATTGTTTAAACGAATTATCGTGTTCTTCATCAACAATAATTAAACCTAGTTGTGTAAAAGGTAAAAACAAACTTGATCTTGCACCTAAAATTATTTTATAATCTTTTTTGTTTTTTGATGTGTTAAAGTTTAAAACATTTTGCCAAATTTCTACACGTTCGTTTTCACTAAATTTAGAATGATAAACCCCAACTTGTTCTCCAAAAACTGCTCTTAATCTTGAAATAAGTTGTGTTGTAAGTGCAATTTCAGGAATTAAATAAAGTACTTGTTTGCCGTTTAAAATATAATTATTTATTAATTGAATATAAATTTCTGTTTTACCACTTCCTGTTACACCATTTAAAACAACGGGTTTATTTTGTTTAAATCCTTCAATAATTTCAATTAACGAATTGGTTTGTTGTTGATTTAATTCTGATAACGCTTTATTGCTTTTTTCAAAAATTAATCGCCCCTCTTCAACTTTTTCTTCAAGTAAAATTTGTTTTTTTATTAATGTGTTTAAACTATTGTTTTCTAATCTAGCTTTTATGTCTGATTTAGAAACCAAGCCGTTAAATGGAATTTTATTTTGTTTTGCAATACTTAAAAATGCCATTATGGTTTCTAGTTGTTTAAAGTTTTTTTTAGAGAAACTTTGTAAAAGTTCATTTAAAGCATTTTCGTTATTATATTGATTATTTAATCTTAAATAAGTAATTAATTTAGGTTTATATTTTTCTTTAACCTCCTCATAAATTTGTATGGTATTTTTTTTAATTAAACTTGCTAAAATAGGCTGAATGTTTTTTACGTTTAAAATTTTAGCAACATCATCAAATTTTAAAATAGGAGTGCTATTTAACGCATCTATTATTTTGTGTTCGTTTTTTGTAAAAAAATCGAATTTTATTTCTTCAAAATTAAATTCTGTATTTAGTTGAATATGAGAATTGGAGTTTAATTTTAAACCACTTGGCAAAGCAGCATTTAATACATCACCGGGGTTTGCGCAATAATATAAACTTAACCAATCCCAAAACTGAAGTTGATTTGGTAAAACAATGGGGCTTTCATCTATAACAGCTTCAATATATTTAGCTTCATAAAATTGTGGCGCTACATTGTGTATTTTATAAATTATTCCGGTATAAAGTTTTGTTTTGCCAAATTGTACTATTACTCTTTTACCAATGTTAATTTCTGAATTTAAAAAATTGGGTACCCTATAAGTATATTTATTAGGTACAGATAACGGAACTATTACATCTATAAAAAATGTTTCCAATTTTTAACTAATTATAAAAGCTAATAACACACCGACTAATAGTGCAATTATTTTAGAAAAATTATATTTATGATTTTCACTACTTTCAAACATTATTGCGGTACTTATGTGTAAAAATATTCCTATTACCAACCCATATGCAATTGGCATAAAGTCTTTTAAATCTACATCCGTTAATGTTCCTAAAAAGTATGAAGTTAATAATCCTAAAGGGGCCATAAAAGAAAATACACTTAATAATGTAATTACTTTTATAGAATTTGAATGGTGTTCTTTTAGTAATGTAGCAAATGCAATGGCAACCGGAATGTTATGTAAAGCTAAGCCTAACATTATTTTATAATTAAATGAATTATTTAAACTATTAAATAATGGCAACCCTTCTAAAAAGGAATGAAACATTAAACCAAAAATTATACTAACAGGAAAATGACTTTTACACGAATTAGAATGAGAGTGTACATGCCCATGTTCAATACCACTGCTAAACGTATCTATTATTAACTGTAAACAAAATCCTAAAACAATAAATAAGCCTATTAATTTTTGGTTTTGATGTTCGTAGGCCTCAGGTAACAAATGCATCATGGCCACTGAAAATATATACGTTGCGCTTACTGCAAGCAAAAGCTGTAAACCTTTTTGTTTTATTTTTATAAAATAAGTTAATAGGCCAAAGATCAATATTGGTGCAGAAAGATAAATTATACTATAAAAAAGTTGCATTATTTTTTAAAAATTAAAATTAATCTATCACTTTTGTTTTCATCAAAATCATTTAATTGATAATCTCCAAATTTTTGTATTAGCTTTAGTCCGTTAGTGTTTGCAAAGTTTAAAAAATCATCAAGTTTTAGTAAATTAACTTTTTCTTCGAAATAATATTGTTTTTCTTCAGCGCTAAATTCTATTTTTTTAATTATTGAATTATTATCAATTTCTTTAGTAATATTAAAATTAATATCTCCTCTTTTTTCAACGTTATTTTTAGTTAATTGGTTAACAACCTTATTACTATTAAAGAAATCCACAACAAAATAGCCGTTTGGTTTTAATGCTTTATTTACACTATTAAAAACAGAAAAATTATCGTTAAATTTTTTAAAATAGCCTATACTTGTAAATAAATTTACAACAACATCATAATAATTTATTCTAAAAGGCAACCTCATATCGTGCACATAAAACTCTGTATTATTATAGTTAAAAGAATTAGCCTCATTAATGCTGTTTTCTGCTAAATCTGTACCGGTTGTAAAGTGCCCCAATTGGCTAATGTATTTACAATGCCTGCCCTTACCACACGCATTATCCCAAACTTTAGAATTTTTATTTAAAACAAATGTGCTAAAAAGATTATTTATAAAGGTTTTAGCCTCATCATCATTTCTTTTATTATAAAGTAAAAAATAATATTTGGAGTTAAACCAATCAGCAAACCACTCTTTGTTCAACATTTTAGAACAGTTATAAATTAATCGTCAGTAGGATCAGGTGCAACAGAGGGTTTAGCTCTTTTAGGTTTTATTTTATTTGGCCACATAACATTAATTAATTCGTTATGAACACTTAAAAAAGCTTTACTAATTCCATTAACAATAGTAACATTTTCATTACTTTTATTTTTCCAGGTGCGCTTTACTTCTTCGTAACTACCATCGCTTAATAAAATATAAAATTTTATTATTTTTCCTTTTAATACTTCAGCTTTTCCGTTATTACAAGTTGCTTTATTTCCAAGTCTAAAAGTAACAATTACGTCATCATAAACTCCGTCTTTAACATCATCAGCCCCTCTATCTTCAAATTTTAATGCCCATTTATTATAACAATTTAAATCAGTGTAAGCTTTTTCTTGTGCTTTAATTACCGTTACAAAAAGAAACAAAAAAAGCCCTATTCCAATGTTTTTCATTAATATTAATCTTAAAGTATTACCCAAACATACTAAAAAATATTTATCCAAACAAAGGGTAAATTAATTAAAATATTTATTAATTTGGCAATATGCTTGTAAAAACCTTTGGTTACGCTGTTCAAGGTATTAATGCTACAAAAATTACTGTTGAAGTTAATATTTCAACTGGAGTTAGTTTTTATATGGTTGGTTTACCAGACAATGCCGTAAAGGAAAGTCAACAAAGAATTGATACTGCATTAAAACAACAAGGTTTAAAAATTCCAGGAAAATCTGTAACCATAAATATGGCTCCTGCAGATATACGTAAAGAGGGCTCAGCATATGATTTAACGATTGCTGTAGGGATTTTAGGGGCAAATGAACAGTTGAAAAGCGAAAAATTACACGAATGTGTTATAATGGGCGAGTTGGCATTAGATGGTGGTTTAAGACCAATTAAAGGGACTTTACCTATTGCCATACAAGCCAAAAAAGATGGATTTAAAACCATAATACTTCCTAAAGAAAATGCGTCAGAAGCTGCGGTTGTTGAAGGTTTAGAGGTGTTAATTGCTACTAATTTAACAGAAGTTATTAAGTTTTTTAATGGAGAACTAAAATTAAACCAATGCACTGTAAATTTAAATACTACGTTTAATACAAGTTATACTACTTTTGAAATTGATTTTAGTGATGTAAAAGGGCAAGAAAATATTAAAAGGGCTTTAGAAATTGCCGCAGCGGGTGGCCATAATTCAATTTTAATAGGTCCTCCCGGCGCTGGTAAAACAATGTTAAGTAAACGTTTGCCTAGTATTCTTCCACCCCTTACTTTAGATGAAGCTTTAGAAACTACAAAAATACATAGTGTTGCTGGTAAAGGAGGTAAAGGCTTAATTGTGCAAAGGCCTTTTAGAAGCCCCCATCATACAATTAGTGATGTTGCTTTAGTGGGTGGCGGTAATAACCCTCAGCCTGGCGAAATAAGTTTAGCTCATAATGGTGTACTTTTTTTAGATGAATTACCTGAATTTAAACGTACTGTTTTAGAAGTTATGCGCCAACCCTTAGAAGATAGAATTGTAAACATTAGTCGTGCAAAATTTTCGGTAGATTACCCCGCAAGTTTTATGTTAGTTGCCAGCATGTACCCTTGTCCGTGTGGCTATTACAATCATCCAGAAAAAGAATGTGTATGTGGCCTAGGAGTTGTGCTAAAATATTTAAATAAAATAAGCGGACCATTATTGGACAGAATTGACTTACATGTTGAAGTTAACCCAGTTGCATTTAATGAATTATCTAAACTAACTAAAAGCGAATCAAGCGAAATTATAAGAGATAGGGTAATTAAAGCAAGAGGCGTTCAAACTAAAAGATTTTTAAATCAACCTGATATATATTGCAATGCGCAAATGAAAACAAAAGATTTATCTTTATATTGTAAATTAACAGAATCTGGCGTTACTTTATTAAAAAATGCAATGGAACGTTTAGGTTTAAGCGCTAGAGCTTATGATAGAATTTTAAAAGTATCAAGAACTATAGCAGACTTAGATTCATCATTAAATATAGAAACACAACACTTAGCCGAAGCTATTCAATACAGGAGCTTAGATAGAGAGGGTTGGGCAGGCTAAATGAAAAACTTTAATAAATATTTACACTACACTATTTTATTAACCCTTGTTAATTTTTATTTTGCTTTTAGTCAAATTAATCATGAACAATTCTATAATAATTTTCAAAACGCAAACCTAAAAGATAAAGTTAAAATGGTTGCTAATGAACAGTATGAAAACATTAAAGTTATTTTTCCGTTAATAAGCGACACTTTAGAAAAAATTAAAAAAAATATTTACCTAAAAACTAATTACAAAGAAGCAAGGTTTTATTTTGATAAAATTGACATTAATATTGATGCTTATCATAAAAATTATGCAAAAGCAATTAGTAAACTTTTAAAAACTTTAAACGAAAATTGTAGTACACTAGACGATTCGTTATGGTGTTACATAAACCTTAAAAACTGTTATTTAGAAATTAAAGATGGGATTAAAGCGATTGACATGAATAGATTTGTTGAACAAAATTACAATAACAGGCAAGATAAAACTTTAGAATATGGCGAATCAAAAAGTAAACTTTATAGTAGTATTGGCATGTACCAAGAAAGTATAATTGAACGAAAAAAAGAAAGAACTTGGCCAAAAAATTTACCAATGTTTGTTGATGTAAGTTTATATAATGATATTGGCCATTTTTACAATAAACTTAACCAATTTGACAGTGCGATACATTGCTTTGTATTAGCAAAAAATGCGCTTAAAAGAATACCTATAACAGCACAAACCGAAAAAACTATTAAGTTTTATTATGGGCTAATTGGAGGTAACTTGGCTTATTCAAAATTTTATAACGGAAATTACGCTGAAGCTATTCCGCTTTTAGAAGCAGATGTAGCTGCAAGTACTATAGCCAAAGAATATAGAAGTGCGTATAACGCCAATTTAATGCTAATTAAAGTTTATTTAAAATTAAAAAAACCTCAAACCGTAAAAAAATATTTAGACAGTATTCTGGTTATTCAAGAAAGATATCCTGATATGTTTTGTGACTCAAAAGTTAATTTAATTTACGGAGAATACTATAATTTAATTAAAGATTACAAAATGGCATCACAATATTACTACCATTATATACAAAGTAACGATAGTGTGCTCTCGATTGAAAAAGAAAGGCATTTTATTAATCAAAGTGTTGCTTATAATGTACAAAACAAAGAGCTTGAGTTACGGCAAAAAAACATCATATTAGCTAATGCTAAACTTGAAGAATCTAAACAAAAAATATATAGAGCATATACAGTTACAGGTATTGTATTATTAATTGCAATTATAATTTTATTAATACTTAACAACCAATATTCTAAAAAAAGAGAAAAAGAGCTAGCTCAAATTAATAAACAAATACAATCACAAAACATAGTTATTGAACAATCCTTAAAAGAAAAAGAAATATTATTAAAAGAAATTCACCATAGGGTTAAAAATAATTTACAAATAATAACCAGCATGTTAAGTTTACAAATTAGTAAAACAAACAGTGAAGACTCTAAATTTATTTTAAATGAAGCTAAACAAAGAATAGCTTCAATTGCGCTTACCCATCAAATGTTGTATCAAAAAGGTAATTTTTCTTCGTTACAATTAAATGATTTTATAAGTAAACTAATTTTACAAATAGAAAGTACAATTTCACAAAACAATGTTTCTATAACGCTTAACATACAACCAAATAACACAAGTGTAAATATTGATACTGCTATACCATTAGGATTAATTGTTAATGAAATATTAACCAATTGTTTTAAACATGCGTTTCCTAATAATCGTTCAGGTAATATAGTTGTTACACTTGTTAAAGAATTAAACAAAACCGTATTAACTATTAGTGATAATGGAATAGGATTTAATGTTGAAAATACTCTACAAAATAAATCGTTAGGCTTAGAGTTAATAGAGATATTATCTGATCAATTAAGTGCATCGTTAAAAACAATTAACGATAATGGAACTAAGTACATATTAACATTAAAAACGCCTTAAAATTGAAAGAAGCAAATCAAATACTATTAGATTTAAAACGAAAAATAATTAAACCTGTTTATTTTTTATGTGGCGAAGAAAGTTATTATATAGATTTAATTTGCGATTATATTGAAACCCATTTGTTAGATGAAGCCGATAAAGAATTTAATCAAAACGTTGTATATGGTAAAGATATAGATTTAAGTTCAATTTTAGGGTTAGCTAAACAATTTCCAATGATGAGCGAATACCAGGTTGTTATTGTAAAAGAAGCTCAAAATCTTAAAGAGTTAAATAAAACCACTGGCGAATTAACTGAAACAAACTCAAAAACAAATGCCTCTAGCACACCAATCAAACAATTATTACATTACCTTCAAAACCCATTACCAACAACTGTTTTAGTATTTGCTTATAAATATAAAAGCATTGATAAAAGAAGTGCAATTGCTAAAGCATTAAAACAAAACGCTGTTTTTTTAGAAACAAAAAAATTATATGATAATGAAATACCTAAATGGGTAACAGAATATGTAACCGATAAAAATTATAAAATTACACCAAAAGCAGCATTTTTATTGGCAGAGTTTTTAGGGAACGATTTAAATAAAATTACAAATGAGTTTAAAAAACTTATAATTAATTTACCTGAAGGTAATGAAATTACTCCTGAATTAGTACAAGATAATATTGGAATTAGTAAAGAATATAATGTATTTGAACTTCAAGATGCTCTTTCTAAAAAAGATATTTTAAAAACTAATCAAATTATAAATTATTTTGCTGCTAACGAAAAGGAGAACCCAACTGTAATAGTAATAAGTTCGTTGTATGGTTATTTTTCAAAAATATTAAAATATCATTTTTTACCTGATAAAAGTAAAATTGAAGCAGCTAGTGCTTTAGGCGTAAACCCTTTTTTTATTGAAGGCTATGCAAGAGCAGCATCATATTACAATACAGTTAAATTAAAAAATATTTTTGGTTATCTTAAAGATATAGATTTAAAAAGCAAAGGCGTAAACAATAATAGTTTAAATACTTTAGATTTATATAAAGAATTAATTTTTAAAATAATGCATTAAAAAACAGCTTTTGCAACCGTTCTAGTTGCTTCACTTGTGCCCATAGTATAATAGTGTAAGCATGGCACATTAGCTTTTAGTAATTCTTTACTTTGTTCAATACACCATTTAATTCCCACTTCTTTTATTTGTTTGTCATCTTTACATTTTTCTAATTCTTCATAAAACGGTTGAGGAATATCAATATGAAAAATTTTCGGCAAAACGGTTAATTGTTTTTTACTACTTAATATTTTTAGGCCAGGAATTATAGGAACATTTATATTGTTTTGTTTACAAACATCTACAAATTCAAAATATTTTTTATTATCAAAAAACATTTGAGTAACAATATATTCTGCTCCCGCATCTACTTTTGCTTTTAAATATTTTAAATCACTAATTAAATTTGGGGCTTCAAAATGCTTTTCAGGATAACCAGCAATACCTATACAAAAATTTGTGGGTGCTGCATCTTTCATTTCCTCATCCATATATTTGCCTTTATTCATTTGATCTATTTGTGTTACTAAATCTAATGCATAATGATGGCCTCCTGGTTCAGGAACAAACGAGGGTTCTGTTTTAATACTATCTCCACGTAATGCTAAAACATTATCAATTCCTAAAAATTGTAAATCTATTAGGGCATTTTCTGTTTCTTCTTTTGTAAAACCACCGCAAATAATGTGGGGTACAGCTTCAACATCATATTTATTCATTATAGCTGCGCATATACCAACAGTTCCTGGGCGTTTACGAATACTCACTTTTTCTAAATAGCCTCCTTCACGTTTTTTATAAATATATTCCTCACGGTGGTATGTAACATCAACAAACGCAGGCTTAAATTCCATCAATGGATCTATCCCATCATAAATACTTTGAATACTTTTCCCTTTAAGTGGGGGTAAAATTTCAATTGAAAATAATGTTTTTTTGCTTTCAGATAGCTTTTGTATTAGTTTCATGTAGTTATGTTTCTTATGGTGTTATTAAAATTTTAAAATAATTTTATGCTTTCTATATAATAATTTGAAGATAAACCAAAAATGGTTTTTTAATTTTGTACAGCTAAAACTTCTTTAATTTCAGGTACAGCTTTTTTAATTGTTTCTACAATTCCTGCTTTTAGAGTCATTGCGCTCATATTACATGTTTTACAAGCTCCAATTAATTCTATTTTTAATACGTTGTCGTCGGTAATTTCTACAACTTCTACATTCCCACCATCTGCTTCAAGATACGGTCTTATAGTATTTAAAGCTTCTTCAACTTTGCGATACATATCATCCATAGTATAATTTTTATGTAAAGGTAATAGATAAACCACATATCGCAAAATAAAATAATTTATGCCTAAATTTGTTTTATAATGAATAACGAAAATTTAATATTTGGAACAAGGGCTGTAATTGAAGCCGTAAATGCAGGAAAAACTTTAGATAAAATATTTATTCAAAAAGGTTTATCAAACGAACTTTATAATCAATTACGCAAAGCTATTAAAGATACAACTATACCTCTTCAATTTGTACCGATAGAAAAGTTACAAAGAATTACAACTAAAAATCATCAAGGTGTTGTTGCCTTTTTAACTGAAATTACTTATTACAATTGTGAGGATTTGTTAACACAAATAGTAGAGGAGGGCAAAACCCCTTTTGTATTAATACTTGATAGAATAACTGATGTGCGAAATTTTGGTGCAATTGCCAGAAGTGCTGAGTGTGCAGGTGTTGATTTTATAATTATTCCTACGCGTGGTGCCGCACAAATTAATGGCGACGCTATTAAAACCAGCGCAGGCGCATTACATAAATTAAAAATATATCGTGAAGATAATTTAAAAAATAGCATAAATTATTTAAAAAATAGTGGGCTACAAATTGTTGCTTGTCACGAAAAAACAGAAAATAACTATTACAGTGCAAATTTTAATATACCAACAGCAATAATAATGGGGAGTGAAGAGAATGGAATAAGCGGAGAATACTTAAAGCGTGCAGATTATGAAGTAAAAATTCCTATGGTAGGGAATACCGCTTCTTTAAACGTAAGTGTTGCAACTGGAATTATTTTATTTGAAGCTCTTAAACAAAGAATATTAAACAACTAATGTCTTTTCTATTAAAAAGTCATTTGTTTATAAGTGTTTGTGTTGCTGCGTTAACCGCTCAAACTTTTTGGATATTTAGCAGTAAATCAGACTTAGCCATTACTCCTATTTTAATAAATTTTATAGGCACATTTTGTGTATATAATATTCAAAAGCTTTTTGATTCTACAAAAGATGAATTTCAACAATTTGAAAAATATAAATGGTACAATAACTACAAAAAACTATTACTCACTATAATTTTTTTATTTGTTTTTACTTCGGCACCAACTATTTATTCTTTCTTAATACACAACACTACTTATTTATGGCTATATCTTTTAAGCTTTATTGGTGTTTTTGTTTATTATTTTAAACCATTAAGGCTTCGTTCAATAGGCTGGTACAAGCCAATACACATAGCTTTAATGTATGTTTTTTATTGCATTGTAATTCCTTTAAAAGCTCACTTAAACGAAGAAACATTTATCTATTTAATCTCACAATTTATCTTAATTTATTGTCTTTGTTTAATTTATGATTTTAAAGATATTTATCAAGATAAAGTAATTAATTTAAAAACTATTGCTACTCAATTAAATTTAAAAAAATTTAAAATAGCGTGCGTTAGCTTGTTACTGCTTTATCTTTTATTACTATTGTTTACACAAAATTTATCTTTAATTTATAGTTCAGTTGGCGTTGGAATATATTTAACGTTTTTGGTTTTATTTTTAAACAATAATTTAAAATACAATTTTTATTTATTGTTTGTTGATGGGGTGCTAATTTTGCAGTTATTATTAATTATTTTATTTAGCAATAATGATTAACAAAACAACACTAATTGTAGAGTGTAAAAAAATATTAAACACAAAAATTAATCAATTAAAAGCCGATTTAATACTTATAAATGACGCTATACAAAATGAAACAAAAAGTACCGTTGGTGATAAACATGAAGTTGCGAAAGCGCACTACCAAACCGAACAACAAAAGCTTCAAGCGCAATTAATTAACTCAGAGCGGCAATTAAATCAATTATTTAGAATTAACGTACAACCTTCTAAAAAAATAATCTATGGGTCAATTTTTAAAACAAATAATCAATGGTTTTATTTATCTATTTCAATTGGTAAGGTATATGTTGAAAATGAATGCGTTATAACCCTCTCTTTAGATTCTCCTTTTAGCAAAGCCTTTAATGGTAAAACAGAAAATGAAGTAGTTTTGTTTAACAAAATTACTTACATAATTGAAAAAATATACTAAATTACTATAATGTTAGTGTTTTGATAAAAAGGTTTTGTTACCTTTATAGCTTGTTGCATTAAACAAACATGAGCGAAATAACCATTGATAATAATGCCTTCCAAACTATTTTTAACTCGAATATAAGTACAGATTTAAAAGACATTGCAAAAAAAGTTTTAAATAACGAACGAATTACAGTTAACGAAGCTGTTCTCCTTTATCAAAAAGCCGAATTAAGTTATTTAGGAATATTAGCAAACTATATCCGTGTGCTAAAAAACAAAAGTTATGTTTATTTTAACCACAATTTTCATGTTGAACCAACAAATGTTTGTGTTTACAGTTGCTCCTTTTGCTCCTATTCTAGATTAATTAAAAACCGTGAGCAAGGTTGGGAATTATCTGTTGATGATATTTTAACTATTATTAAAAAGTACGATACACAGGCAGTTACCGAAGTTCACATTACCGGAGGCGTAGTGCCAAAACAAGATTTGTATTTTTACAAAGAGTTATTCGAAAAAATTAAACGACACAGGCCAAACTTACACATCAAAGCTTTAACCCCCGTAGAATTCCACTACATTTTTAAAAAAGCAAAAGTTACTTACGAAGAAGGTTTACAAATTTTACACAACGCTGGATTAGGAAGCTTACCAGGTGGTGGAGCAGAAATTTTTGATAAAGCTGTTAGAGATAAAATTGCAGGAGGAAAATGTACAACAGAAGAATGGTTAAGTATTCATAAAATATGGCATAAAATGGGGCTTCAATCTAATGCCACAATGCTTTATGGCCATATCGAAACATTTGAACATAGGGTTGATCACTTAAACAGATTACGAACACTACAAGATGAAACACATGGGTTTAATGCTTTTATTCCTTTAAAGTTTAGAAATAAAGATAATCAAATGGCTCATGTACCCGAAGTTAGTGTTATTGAAGATTTAAGAAATTATGCCATTGCTCGTATATTCTTAGATAACTTTAATCACATAAAAGCATACTGGGCAATGATTGGAAGAAAAACAGCTCAGCTATCTTTAAACTTTGGAGCCGATGATATTGATGGCACTATTGACGATACAACTAAAATATACAGTATGGCTGGTAGCGAAGAACAAAACCCTAAACTTACAACACAACAATTAGTAGATTTAATTAAGGCTGTAGGTAAAACGCCTGTTGAAAGAGATACGCTTTACAATATTGTAAAAGAATATTAATTAACATAATACCTTTTTAAAAGTATAACGTATTATCCTTTTTTTTAATAATCCATAAATTTCTCATTCAACTTATTAATATTATCTTTGCAAAAAATTTTTAAAATGAAAAAAACTATATTACTACTTAATTTTTTATTATTTATTTTTACTTTATCTAAAGCGCAAGACACAATAAAAAAAGACACTACGTATTGGAAAAAATCTGGCTTTTTTGGTTTAAATATAAGCCAAACAGCATTAAGCAATTGGCAAGGAGGAGGGCAAGATAATGTAGCAGCAAATGCAATTACAAATGCTGAAGCCGTTTATAAAAAAGCAAAAGTTACATGGACAAATAAATTTGATGGTCAGTACGGAATAATTAAACCCGGCGATGCAAAATTATTTCGTAAAAATATAGATCAATTATTTGCTTTATCAAAATTAAACATAGATGCCTTTCATAAACATTGGTTTTATGCCGCTCAGTTAGATTACCGTACTCAATTTGCCCAAGGTTACAACTATGTTGGTGATTCAATTGCCGGAAGAGCAACATCAGACATGAATTCGCCAGGTTATGTACAGCTTGCTATAGGTTTAGATTATAAACCAGCACCCTATTTTTCGGCATTTTTAGCTCCAATTGCTGGTAAATTAACTATGGTTAATCGTCAATACTTGGCTGATGCGGGCGCTTTTGGTGGTGAAAAAGCTGTTATTGATGCAAATGGCTTAATGGTATCTCATGGAAAAAAAATAAGAACAGAAATTGGGGGTAGATTGGTTTTAAAATTTAAAAAAGATATTATAAAAAATGTAAACTTAGATTCTTATTTAGATTTATTTTCAAACTATTTACACAACCCAGGAAATATTGATGTTGTATTTAATAATCTTTTAACATTTAAAATAAATAAATATTTTACTGCAAATATTATTTCACAAACTATATACGACGATGACATAATTATTAAACATGATTGGAATAAAGATGGTTTATACGATAATAAAAATGATATTAACGGACCAAGATTACAAATGCTAACTACTATTGCAATTGGTTTTGGGTATAAATTTTAACCCTTAAATTTAAAATAAATTAAAAAAACCGCTAATTTTTAAGCGGTTTTTTTAGTTTTACATAAAAATACAATTGCAAAAACAAATTCAAATACAAACAACACCAAGCATTGCTGCAGATGATTCTTTGCTTAAAAATGAACTTATAAATCAATTAAGTTTAAATAAAAACGATTTGTTGCAATATAAAATTGTAAAAAGAAGCATTGATGCCAGAAATAAAAACATTAAAATTAATTTAACAGTTAATGCGTATATTAATGAAGAGATAAACCCTACAAATATTACTGTTAATTACCAAAACGTTAGCAGCCAAAAACCATGCCACATAATTGGTGCAGGACCAGCTGGTTTATTTGCTGCTTTAAGATGTATAGAGTTAGGAATTAAACCCATTGTTTTTGAAAGAGGTAAAAATGTTAAGGATAGAAGAAGAGATTTAGCCGCTATAAATAAAGATCATGTTGTAAATCCTGAAAGTAATTACTGTTTTGGTGAAGGTGGCGCCGGTACATATAGTGATGGCAAACTATACACCCGAAGTAATAAAAGAGGAGATATTGAAAAAATTCTTAAAACACTTGTTTTTCATGGGGCAAACGAAAATATTTTAATAGAAGCACATCCTCACATTGGCACTAACAAGCTCCCTCAGGTAATTACTAAAATAAGAGAAACCATTTTAAACTATGGTGGCGAAATTTATTTTGAATCTAAATTAATTGATTTTGAAATGAAACAAAATAAAATTACAACCATTACTATCGAAAATAATAACACAAAAAAAGAATATACTGTTTCAAATTTAATTTTAGCAACTGGCCACTCAGCTAGAGATATTTATTTTTTATTAAACTCTAAAAATATATTTCTTGAAGCTAAACCTTTTGCATTGGGAGTAAGAGTAGAACATCCACAACATATAATTGATGCGGCACAATACCATTGTAGTACATTAATAGAAGTTAATGAAAAAAGAAAATTATTACCCGCCTCTAGTTATAGCTTAGTACACCAAGCAAACGGTTATGGTGTATATTCGTTTTGTATGTGTCCGGGTGGTATAATTGCACCATGCGCCACAGATAAAGAACAAGTTGTAACCAATGGATGGAGCCCGAGTAAAAGGAATAATCCATTTGCAAACAGTGGCATAGTGGTTGGCTTAAACTTAAATAATTACGAAAAACACAAAAAAGAAGGCGCTTTATCTGGCTTAGCTTTTCAACAAGAAATAGAAAAACAAGCGTGGGTTTTAGGTGGAAAAACACAAACAGCACCCGCACAAGCATTAGCTGACTTTATACATAACAAGTTCTCTAATCAATTACCCGTATGCAGTTATCAACCTGGAGTAAAATCAACAAATATGATAGATGTATTAGGAAAAAACATAACTTTTAATTTACAAACAGCTTTTAAAAATTTTGGGAGTAAACTTAAAAATTTTATTACAAACGAAGCCTTAATAGTTGGTGTAGAATCTCGCACATCAACCCCTGTTCGTATCCCAAGAGACAAAACAACACTACAACATTTACAACTTTTAAATTTATACCCTTGTGCCGAAGGTGCCGGTTACGCGGGCGGGATTATGAGTGCGGCAATGGATGGTGAAAAATGTGTTGAAGCAATTATAAAAAATAATTCTTAACTTTTACTTTTTTAATAATAAAATATTTTTATTTTTTATCATTTCCGTTCTTCCAATATCTGAAATAGCTAATGGTTCAATAATCGTTACATACCCATCAGAAGCAATACGAACATCATAATGCCCAGGAGGCAAACTAATCACATACTTTCCTGTTTTTGAATGGGGCACAAATGTATATTCTTTTTTAGTTGATTTATTTGTAGCAATCATGGTTATTTCATAAACTTTATGCGATGTAATTGAATCGCCTAAAAAAACTTTACCTGTAATTATTTTACTTATTTGTTCATTATCATTAAACTTAATCCTATAGATATCTAAATCTCCAAAACCGCCTGGCCTAAATGAACTTACATAACCAACACGATTATCAGGAGTTACACAAATATTTCTATCGTCATCAGTTGAATTAATTGGGTAACCTAAATTAACAGGCTTTGTATATTCATTTGTTTCTGGGTTCCATGTTGTTTTAAACAAATCATATCCACCCATACTGTTATGCCCCTCGCTAGCAAAATATAACGTAACACCATCATTACTTAAATAAGGAAAATCTTCGTTATATTCAGTATTAATTAAATCAGGTAATTTTTGAGCTAAACTCCATTTTCCACTAGGCAACATTCTGCAAACATATAAATCGCTTTTTGCATCTACTTTATCTCTACGTGCAAAAAAAAGTAATTGACCATCTTCGCTAAGGCAACCGCTAGTTTCTACTTTCTCATTAATTATTGGGTCCATTGCTTTACTTTTTGGGAAATCAACGGTAAAGTCTTTTCGTTGTGTAATGTATAAATCTCCAAACTTATCAATATGATCTAAATAAACGCACATTTCCAGCCCGTCTGACTTTAATCCAACTACTTGCTCATCAAGAGCTGTGTTTATCATTTTTCCTGCGTTTTGGGCTTTAGTCCAATTACTATTTTCAACTTTACTATAATAAATATCACTACTTCTGTAGCCGTCTATTTCTAATTTTTTACCACCAATATTTTCTTTTCTTCTTGAAGTAAAAGCTAAAAATGTTTCATTTGCATCAACAAAAGGGTAATAATCAGGGTCTTCGCTATTAATTTCTTTCCCTAAATTCATAAACGTAACGTTTGTTGGGTGTTCCATTAGTTCTTGAGCATTTTTACATTGTTGTTGGTAATATTTTACCTCATCACTTCTTTTAGGTTTAAGTTCAATAAATTTATTAAAAGCTTTATTAGCCGCATCTAATTTATTACATAAATGATATGCTCTCCCTAACATAATCCAAGCTTCTTCATCTGCTTTTGGTTCTTTTAAATACTCTTCTAAATATTTAACGGCCTCTTGTCTATTTATTTTTGTGTTTACCAAACAAGTTCCAAGTCTAAATTTTATTTTACTGTTTAATGGATCTTTTTTTAATTCGTTTTTATAAATGGGAATTGCCATTATATAATTTTTATGTTTAAAATGTTCTTCTGCATCATCAATAGACATGGTATAAACATTCTTTTGCCCAATTAAAGTAGAGGCAAAAAAAACACAAATAAGAATATTTAGTTTATGTAAAATAATACTTCTAAAATAAAGAAAATTTATTGTTTATGCGAATATTTATTTAATTCGTCTTTTTCGGCTTTAGTTAAGCTTTGGTAACCACTTTTAATAACCTTATCTAACAGTTCATTCATTCGGTTTTCAGAAATAATTCTCCTTTCATTATATTCATAATCTTTATCTTTTTCGTAGGTTACAATTTTTAAGTGTTTATTTTTTTGTTTAGAAAAGAAATTTAAATTAAATAAATCTACCCCTTTTTGCAGATAATACCCGTATAAAACGCCAAATAATGCCCCACCAATATGCGAAATTTTGCCCCCCATATTATAAGAAAAATCTATAATTGTAGTTAATAAAACGGTGCCAATTGCTATATATTTTAATTTTGTAGTAATTGCGCCAAAAAAAACACTTAAAACTAAGTTTGGAGAATATCTAGCGCTTGCACACAATAAGCCAATAACTGAAGCCGAACAACCTGCTAAAAAATTTTGATGAAATTGATTTACAAAAATCATACTTAAAGCAATAATTAAAAATGCCCCAACCAAGCCAGATAAAATATAAACATATAGTAATTTAGAACCTATGGTTTGAGAGAATAAATTTCCAATAAAAAACAACAATAAAATATTTGTTAAAAAATGAGCGAGGTTTAAATGCACAAACATGTATGTTAATAATGTCCATGGTTTATAAACATACTCATAGTTGTTAATGTTAAGCACTAAATAATTTGCTAAATTTAATTTTAAAAAATTATCTATAATGTTTGTTACAACAAAAACACTTAAGTTTAAAATTAATAACTGAGTTAAAACAGTTTGTTTTTTAAGTGTATTTTTTATTTGATTGATGTAGGCTTGCACAACTTAAACAATTCTTTTTTTCCAAAGATAGGCAATAAATACACCAACTATTAAGCCGCCTAAATGAGCAAAGTGCGCAATGTTATCGCCCTTAACATTAACTAAACCCAGAAAAAATTCGATTAATCCATAAATTGTAACTAGCCAAACTGCTTTAATAGGAGGTAAAAACATAAAAGATAATGGTTGGTTTGGAAACAACATTGCAAATGCGCCTAATAATCCAAATACAGAACCAGAAGCGCCAATAATTAACCCACTATTTAAAATAACTTCTTTTTGCGAAAGGTAATCGTAATATTGTGCTTGATTTTGATTTGTGGATTCTAAAATTTGATTTATTTCGTTTATAAATGGTGTATATTTTAAATGCATAATTATTAATTGTGCAATAGCCGCGGCAACTCCGGTTAATAAATAAAAATTTAAATATTTTTTGCTCCCCGCAAATTCTTCTAAAACTCGTCCAAAAACAAATAAACCCAACATATTAAATACTAAATGCATAATATCAGCATGCATAAAAATGTAGGTAATAAATTGATGTGGTTTAAATTTAGTTGCTTTAAAATAATGTAAGCCTAAAATATCATCTAAATCAATTCCACTTTGTTTTAAAATACTTTTTAAAACAAACAAAGCAACACTAATTATTATTATGTATTTGGTAACTGTAGGTAAGCTACTAAAACTATTGGGGTTATATGGTCTATAGTTCATTTACTTTTTAAAAAACTTTTCTATTTCAGTATTTTCAATTTCCATCATAATAAATTTTCCATTAGCGGTATATAATGGGTTTTCGCAATTAAATAAAGCCATTAAAAGTTGTTTCATTTCCAACTCTTGTAAAACTTTTCCATATTTAATTGATGTGCTTTTGGCTATTGCTCTGCTTAAATTATCATGACGATCAATTTTTGAATCTATCGTATTAATTTTATAAGATTCTAAAATGAAATCAATGGTTTGTTTTATATTAAAATCGGTTAAATCAGAAGGTATTCCTTTAATTATAAAACTATTTTTACCAAAAATTTCTAAATCAAATCCCATTAATTTAAACTCGGGTAATAATTGTTCAATTAAAACAAAATCGTTTGCACTAACTTCAAACTGTTCGGCAAATAAGAGTTGTTGTGAGTTAATACGATTATCAATTGTTGAATTTAAATAATGTTCATACACAATTCTTTCATGTGCTCTTTGTTGATCAACAATTAATATATTTTGATTATATGTAGTAACAATATACTTTTTATTCATTTGAAAAACCGAAAACTCTTTTGTTTCATTTTCAATAGTTGTAATAGCTGTTTGTGTTTTAGTATTATTTTCGGTAGGTAAATTATCTGTAAATCCTGTAAATAATTTTTCCCATTGTTGTTTGTTTACTTTTGAATTTTGTTGTTGATTATTTTGACTATTAAATGGGTTATACGATGGATTAAAGCTTATTACAGGCGCTGTTATGTTTTTAGATGGGTTTATGATTTGTGTATTAAACGCTGTTTCAGTTTCAAAATTAAGAGAATCACTTGCTGCGCCTTTAGCTATTGCTCTTTTAATTGTGCTGCATAATAATAAATAAGCGGTTTTATCATCTGTAAACTTTACCTCTGTTTTTGTAGGATGTATGTTGATATCAATGTTTGCAGGGTCTAACTCTAAAAAAATAAAATATCTAGGGTGTGATTGAAAGCTAATTAGGTCTTTATAGGCTTCGTATATAGCGTGGTTTAAAAAAGGATTTCGAACATACCTGTTATTTACAAAGAAAAATTGTTCTTTTTTTGTTTTTAAACAATAGTGGGGTAAACTAACGTATCCACTAATTTTAATGTATTGTGCGTCTTCAGCTAAAGGAACAAGCTCTTTTTGAATATAGGAACCTATTAATGATTTTATCCGTCCTATAGTATTGGTTGCCGGTAGATTTAGAATTTCGTTACCATTACTTTGTACAATAAAATGGACGTTAATGTGTGGTATTGCAATTCTTTCTACCTCATCAATAATATGTTTTAATTCTATTTGGTCGCTTTTTAAAAAATTTCTTCGGGCAGGTATATTAAAAAATAAGTTTTTTATAGTAAAAGATGTGCCTACTGGAGCTTGGCATTCGGTTTGATTTATAAATTTTCCGCCTTCAATAGTTATTTGAATTGCAGTTTCAGTTTCAGTTTGTTTTGTTTTTAACTCAACTTGTGCAACAGCAGCTATACTCGCTAAAGCCTCACCCCTAAACCCTTTAGTGCTTAGTTTAAATAAATCTTCTGCTTCAATTATTTTTGATGTTGCATGTCTTTCAAAGCATAACCTTGCATCTAAAGCATTCATGCCTTTACCGTTATCAATAATTTGAATAAGGCTTTTTCCAGCATCTTTAATAATAATTTTTATTTGAGTAGCTCCTGCATCTATTGCATTTTCTACCAACTCTTTAACAACACTTGCGGGCCTTTGCACTACTTCGCCTGCAGCAATTTTATTTGCCACATTATCAGGCAATACTCTTATTATCCCACTCTCCATATAAACTTTGCTACGAAAATAATATCTTTTAAATTAATTTTATGTTACAGTTAGTTAAATTAATTATAATTAAGCGTGCTTAACGTAACTAATTTAACTCTTTATAAAACTACTTAAACTTTAATTTATATTGCTTGGGTTAATTTTTTAAATAAAAAAATTACATTTTATGTGTTTTAATTTCCCTTGTTTAAGCGTTAAAATTGTTAATATCTCAAGTTGATTTTTACATTTCCTCGCTAAAAAAACATACTTTATCGTAAATTTTTTAGTTTTAACTTTTATTTCATAAACATATTTTTAATTTTAACTTTATATACAAAATATTGATTATTAGATAATTAACATTTAATTATTGGGTTATTAACCAGTGTTTAACCGTTTTTAAACAGGCTTTTAACCTTTAAATTAATAGATTCATTTCAATTCGTCTAAAAAATAAAGTTATTAACAATTTAGTTCTTATCTTTGTACTATTAATACGCATTGTAATGTTAGAGATTTTAAAACAATTTGAAACTAAATACGGTACTTTAAAAAAGAAAGGATTGCGTATTGAGGGTTTATCAATGATTGATCCTAAAAGAAAAAAACATGTAATAATGGTAAGCAAACCCTTTATTTTTGATAATCGCCAGTTACCAAAAACTTACGAAGGACTTGAAATTAAAGCAAAAATTGAAGGCTCTTTACCTAAAGAGTTTGCAATAAATAAAGAGGCCGTTAAAAAAGATTACGTTTGGGCTCCAAATAAATTTGAAAAATATGTTGATAGATGTGCTGATGATATTAAAAAACAATTTAATAACCCAAACATGTCTCGCCAAGAAATGCTTGATGCGCTTGCGTTTGGAAGTTTTGAAGACCACAAGAAAAAAAGTTTACAATTATTAAAAGAAGGGAAAATTCCTCCATTTAAAATGAATTAGTTTTTGTTGATTTGTTAAAATAAAAAAATAAGCGCAATTGTTATAATTAAGGGTTAAACTTTTGTGGCTTTGGTTCAAAAAAGTCGGTTGGTTACCGGCTTTTTTGTTTTATCCCATATTATGCATTAGAAATTTGTAGTGAGAGTCAAAAACTCAATAAAATATGAATTTTTTCGATTGAGGCATAATCACCATTATGGTGAGTGAGGAAAAAATGCAAAGTCTCATATTTTGAAGAGATTTTGGCTCGTAATAGGATTTCTAATGCATAATATAGGTTTATTGAGTAACAACTTTAAAAAAAATTTTATTGCATATTAATTATTAGTACCTTTATACTCTAAAACTTTTTAAAATGACTTCATTATTTATACTTGGTTTTTTAGGGATGGGTCCTTCAGAAATTATTATTGTTTTAATTATTGTACTTTTATTATTCGGAGGTAAAAAAATTCCAGAATTAATGAAAGGTTTAGGGCGTGGTGTAAAAGAGTTTAAAGATGCCAGCAAAGGCGACAACAACGCCGAGATTGACAATAAATAAAACCTAAAAATTAACCAAGCGTTACTCTAAAACAGGGTAACGCTTTTATTATTAATAAAGATTGTACCAATTTAAAAATATTAATCAATTAAAAGGAGATTTACAAACAGGTAAAATTAATTGCACTACCCTTGTTAACGATGTTTTAAAAAATATTGAAAAACATAAACACCTAAATGCCTATTTAGAAGTTTTTACAGAGAGTGCTTTAAAACAAGCTGATATAGTTAATCAAAAAATATTAAATAAAACTGCCGGTAAATTAGCTGGAGTAATTATTGCTTTAAAAGATAATATTTGTTATAAAAACCATAAAGTATCTGCTTCATCTAAAATATTAAATGGTTTTGAGTCGTTATACAGCGCAACAGTTGTAGAAAAACTTCTTAAAGAAGATGCCATAATAATTGGAAGATGTAATTGCGATGAGTTTGCAATGGGCAGTAGTAACGAAAATTCTGCTTATGGCAATGTTCTTAATTCTTTAAACGAAAAATATGTGCCTGGTGGTTCATCAGGAGGTTCTGCTGTTGCTGTTGCTGCCAATTTATGCCATGTAGCATTAGGTTCAGATACTGGTGGTTCAATTAGGCAACCAGCTTCATTTACAGGCACAATTGGGGTTAAACCTACATATGGTAGAGTATCAAGATATGGTTTAATTGCTTATGCCTCATCATTTGACCTAATTGGCCCAATTACAAAAAATTTACAAGATGCTGCTTTAATTACAAGTATTATAAGTGGAAAAGACGAAATGGATAACACCACATCTTCTGCCCACACATCATGTGAAACCATTAACTCATCAACAAAAAAATTTAAAATAGCCTATATAAAAGATTGTGTTGAAGCTGAAGGCCTTGACCCAGAAGTAAAAAAAGCTACTTTAACGAAATTAAATTTCTTAAAACAAAACGGCCATAGTGTTGAAGAAGTTGATTTTCCTTATCTTGATTATTTAGTGCCAACCTATTATGTTTTAACTACCGCCGAAGCAAGCAGCAACTTGGCTCGTTTTTCTGGCATTCACTACGGTTTTAGAAGTAATGATGGGAAAGATTTAGAAAGCACTTATAAAAAAACAAGATCACAAGGTTTTGGTAAGGAAGTAAAAAGACGTATAATGCTTGGGACTTTTGTTTTAAGTGCAGGTTATTACGATGCTTATTATAATAAAGGACAAAAAGTTAGAAGACTAATACAAAACAAAACATTTGAATTACTTAAATCTTACGATGCCTTAATTACACCAAGCACTCCGGGTACAGCGTTTGAATTCGGTAAAAACAGCGCAGACCCTATAAAAATGTATTTAGAAGATATTTTTACTGTACAAGCTAATATAGCCGGAATTCCTGCCATTTCAATGCCATCTGGCATACACAGCAACGGTTTACCAATGGGCATTCAAATAATGTGTAATTATTTTGAAGAAGATAAAATGTTTGAAATAGCCTCGTTAATTAACTAAACAACTTCTTTAAAGAAGATAAATGTTGTTAATTCTTAAATTATAATATAACTTTTTATATCTTTAATATTGAAAAATAAAATTTCAATTTAATGGATTCACTGTTTATAAACGAATTTAAAGATGCTTTTATAAGTAAAGATTACAGTCTTTTAACTCGCCGTTTTTTAGATGCTTGTAAAGAATATGACGTTCCGAACGAACTTCACCAAAAAGCAATTGCATTAAGAAAAAAATATTTAACTTCTTTAGACGGTTTAACAGAAGCAATTACACAAGAAGAAGCACAAGAGTTTATAACACTTTTTACAACTTCAAATTTTAATCAGAAAATTAGTCAAGATAACGGTAAATATGTTGTTCAAGCAACAGATATTACAAAACAATTTACAAGCGGTAATTCGCCTTTTAAATTATATCCTCTTTCAGTAAATTTAATGTTAGGCGAAATTACTGGTGTTGTTGGTGAAAACGGGAACGGAAAAACAACATTATTAAATTTAATTGCAGGAATTATTAGTACAAGCAGCGGACAAATAAATTATCCTAGCTTAAATAAAAACAATTTAAATTATTACAAAACAAAACAACATATTGCTTTTATTCCTCAGCGAATAGATAAATGGTACGGTACTTTAATGCAAAACCTGCAATTTTTTTGCGCAATCCACAACATTAATGCTAACGAAATTGACACTGAAATAGAATTTATTTTATGCCGTTTAGGATTAGATAAATTTAGAAGTTTAACCTGGAATGAAATTAGTAGTGGTTATAGATTAAGGTTTGAGTTAGCTAAAATGTTACTGTGGCGCCCACATTTATTAATACTTGATGAGCCATTAGCAAATTTAGATATTAACGCACAGCAATTATTATTACAAGATTTAAAGTTTTTTGTAAAAAGCAAAGCATACCCATTAAGTATAATTTTAAGTTCACAAAACTTACATGAGGTTGAAAGAGTTGCAGATAATATCCTATTTATTAGACAAGGTAAAACCATTTTTAACGGAAAACAACATCAAATAGGTGAACAAAATCAAAATAATCAATTTGAAATTTCAGGAGAATTTACGCTTAAAGATTTAAAAACTATATTTTTAAATACAAAAATTGAAGATGTAGGCACAACATTTATTATGACACTAGATAAAAACACAACTTGGTTTGATGTTTTATCAACCCTTAATAAAAATAATTTAAAACTTAACTATTACCGCGATATAACAAACAGTACACGTTTATTATTTCATAAAGACATTTAATTATGCTAAAAAACTTAACTCCAAACTTTTTAAAACAATTAGATGAATATTTAATTAAAAACCACCCTACCATTTGGGTTACTAGAATACACATGGTATTGTTTTGGTTTATCAGCTTATCTCTTTTATCATTAATAATTGGGTATTTAATGCCAATTGATGTAATAAACGATAATATTTCGTTTTTATGGTATTCTCTTATTTTAATTTCTTGTTTTATTTTAAGTTGGTATTGGGGCTATAAAAACATCGTTTTTAATGTTGAAAAAAATTATGGTAAAATAACTACAACTAACGTTTTTGTTAATGCCTTATTAACACTATTAAGTATTTATTTACTTACCATTATTCCTAATTTTTATGTTTACGCCAATAATAAAAAAATAGATAATACTTATAGTGATAAAGAGCTGTTTAAAGATATTGCTATAATGGATGTTATTGAGCCATATATACCAACTACAACATACAATTACGAAAATATGTATGACACTGTTTTAAAAGTTAATAAAGTAAATTTTAGGCGCTATAAAAATTATTATGAATACAGCCCTTTTGGTTATGGGCCAAATAATGTTGAAGAATATAATAGAGACGAGGCCATTGGATTTAAATCAGTAAAAGCAATTTATGATAAAAAATATTTATTAAACTTAATAAATCAACACATACAAATTTGTTCAAAATATAATGTTGATGCTACAATTAACCCAAATGAAATTATAGATACATTTATAACTTTTCACAAAGCTGGCTGGCGAATAACAACCGATGCTTATAATGGTTATAATAATGATTTTTATAAAACCAATATTAAAAATGCTTTTAGAAATATTTATAACGCTAAATTTAAAAAACCGTTTTATTTAGATAACGACTTTTTGTATATACAATTATACATTGTTTTTACTTTGTTTATTCTTATTTGGTTGTTTAAATTAACGTATTGGCGACAATTTTTATTAACTGCGGTAATCTTTTTTATATACCCTTTAATTACTCTTATATTGTTTAGTATAATTCCAAGTAAAACAGGCGAAATGATGTTTTATTCTGTTTTTATTTACTATTTCGTTTCTGTTTTTTTCACAATTAAATCATTTAGTTCTAATCACGAATTTAAACCAATTCAAATGGTTGCTACAATTGGCACTCTAGTTTTAACTTTGTTTATTCCTCTACTTGTTGTTTCATATTTAAAAGAGTGTACTCCATTTTTTAATTATGTGGCTAGATTAGATACTGAAAAAATTCTTATGCAAAAAGAAATAAACAACGCCACACAATACGCCTACTCTTGGGAGCATTATTTTTCGATTAATATGGAACAGTTGTGGTATAAATATTACCAATCATGTGTGCTTGTAATAAAAAACATTAGTCCTATTTTTGTTTTTATACTTTTACCTATTTTTCATAAACTACTTACCAAACAATTAGCATTGCCTAAAAAAAATTGATTTGAGCTTTTTTACTTATTGTTAAATAAGTTTACTTTTTATTGGAATTAAAACAGTTTTGAATTCTTTTACTTAGAAGTACTAATTTAAAAAATAAGTTAAAACGATTTCGGATTTGTGTTCGGGCTGGATTTTAGCACAAACCTTGATACGAAGCGCATCACCCCGCTTTACGCAAAACCGTTGTTAAGACTACTTTTTTTGTCAGTTTACAAGTTGTCTGCTACAAACTTTCTACAATAGTCATTGATTTGTTGTCTTACTTGTCTGAATTCTTGTTTAATTTCTTCGTCTGTTCCTGTCGCTTTTGCAGGGTCAGGAAAGTTTTGATGAAACTTTTTTGCTTTGGTCGGAAAGAATGGGCAACGCTCTTTTGCATTGTCGCAAACCGTAATTACAAAATCAAAGTCAATGTTGCGATATTCGTCAATATTGTTTGATGTATGATTTGAAATGTCAATACCGTCTTCTTGCATTGTCGCAATGGCTTTGGGATTTACTCCGTGAGTTTCTACTCCTGCACTGTAAACGTCAGCTTTATTGTCAGCAAAGTGACGTAAGTAGCCTTCGGCTATTTGACTTCTGCAACTGTTTCCTGTGCAAAGCACCAATATTTTTTTCTTTGTCATACGAATAACCAAATGATGTTTATGATACAAAATTTCGGGTCAAATCCGAAGATGAGTTGCAACACAATTACGGAAGTCGTAATTATAATTGGCTTTTTATATTTTATGAAAAACAATTTCATTAACAACATACTTTTTTCTCGGAAGTCGTTGCTGTTTCATCAACATTTGCATTACAACCACAATTACTTTTTACACCTTCAGATGAAACGGTGCAACAAGCCGAATGCGTATTTGTTAGTTCCGACAATTTGGCTTTTTGTTTTCCTGCCTGTTCGGCAGACAGGTCTTGCGATATTCCGCATTTGTCTTGTGCCAAACAATTTGTTGTTTTGCTTTGCAAAATAAAGTTTGTTCCGTCAAAAGCCAACGCATATTTTCCAATTGTGTCGCTTTGGTATTCTACTTCAATTTCGGCGTCTTCGATACTTAATTGCTTTTCAGAAAGTTCAATGATGTTCAAAAATTTCCTTGGTTTCAGACGATGTTCATAGTCGTCTGCGTTCCATAACTGAAAGTTGATTGATTTTTCGTTGCGGATTTTTCCGCCACAATCAATAAAATTTTTTATTACCATTCCAACTTCGGTAACGTGAAAATGTTCGGGAACAAAAGTTCCGTTTTCCAATTTGAACGCAACATTTTCTAATGTCGGCAAAAGTGCTTTTACTTGTGAAAGTTTCATTTTTCTTATTTTTTAGTTTAACAACAATCGTTTTTCTTTTTCGTGAGTTTGGTTGAGATGTTCCCGAAATAGTTTTGCAGTTTTTCAATCGCTTTTTCGTCAACGCAGTAACAAATGGCGTTGCCTTCAATGTTTCCTTTTATCAATCCTGCGTTTTTGAGTTCTTTCAAGTGTTGCGAAACTGTTGGTTGTGCAAGTGGCAATTCGTTTACGATGTCGCCACAAATACAAGTGTCCACTTTCATTAAATACTCAATGATTGCAACTCTTGCTGGATGCCCGATTGCTTTAGCAATTGTAGCAATTTGATTTTGTTTGTCTGTAAAATGGTCTGTTTTAGTTGCTCCCATTATTGCTTTGTTTAATTTTTATATTGCAATATTACGATAAATATTTAAAACAACAAAATAAAAATCAAAAAGTTTCTAAATTTGCTGGTGGTGGGTGGGCTTGGTTAATTCGATTTTATCACAGTCGGTTAATGTCTTCACGGTCGGCAGTAGGGCTGCGCCTATTAATGTGCCTCTAACCAATTAGCGCCAACACCCATTCCAATTTCTACAGGTACTTTTAATGGTAAAGCGTTTCGCATACAATTTTCTATTATTGGTTTTATTATTTCTAGTTCAGGTTTATAAACATCAAAAATTAATTCGTCATGTATTTGTAAAATCATTTTACTTTTTAAATTTAACGGTATTAATTCTTTTTGAATATTAATCATTGCTATTTTTATCATATCTGCTGCACTACCTTGAATTGGAGCATTAATTGCATTTCGTTCAGCAAAACTTCTAACTGTTGCGTTGTTTGATGTTATATCTTTAAGCCAACGTTTTCTACCTAATAAAGTTTGCACATACCCGTTTTCTCTCGCAAAATTTATTTGATCGTCCATGTATTTTTTTATAGATGTGTATTCTTTAAAATAATTGTCGATTAACTCTTTTGCTTCGGTGCGAGAAATATTAAGGTTATCTGCTAAACCAAAAGCACCTTGCCCATAAATAATTCCAAAATTTACACTCTTCGCTTTATACCGCATTTCTTTTGTTACATCAGTTTCTAACACATTATATACTTTTGCAGCTGTTGCCGTATGTATATCTTTATTTAAATTAAAAGCGTTACACATGTTTATATCGCCACTCATACTTGCTACTATTCGTAATTCTATTTGCGAATAATCTGCGCTTAATAATACATGTTCATTATCTCGGGGGATAAATGCTTTTCTTATTTGCCTTCCTCTTTCTGTTCTAATAGGAATATTTTGTAAGTTGGGATTATCGCTACTTAATCGGCCTGTAACAGCTACAACTTGATTAAAAGAAGTATGAATTCGATTAGTTTTTGTATTTACGAGTTCTGGAAGCGCATCAACATAAGTAGATTTTAATTTAACCAGTTCACGATAATCTAATATTTTTGATACAATTGGATGTGTATTTTCTAGTTTGCTTAACACATCTTCTCCAGTGGCATATTGACCCGTTTTAGTTTTTTTTGCTTTATCAGTAATTTTTAAATATTCAAATAAAATTTCTCCTACTTGTTTTGGAGACGAAATATTAAATTTTGTTCCGGCTAAACTTTGAATTTCAGAATCAACTGTAATTATATCTGCTTGCAACTGAGTTGAAAATTCTTTTAATGCTTTTACATCTAAATTAATTCCTTCTCGCTCCATGTCTGCCAATACGCTTATTAAGGGAATTTCAACTTCGTTAAATAAACTATTAACTGAATTTTTTTGTAATTCGGGCGAGAAAATAGTTTTAAGTTGTAAAGTTACATCAGCATCTTCTGCTGCATAATCAGATATTTTATGAACATCAGCATCGCGCATACTTAATTGATCTTTACCTTTTTTACCAATTAAAGTTTCAATACTTATGGGTTGATAGTTTAAATAGGTTTCGGCTAAAACATCCATGTTATGTCGCATGTCTGGTTTAATTAAAAAATGTGCAATCATTGTGTCAAATATTTTATTTTTGATTTCAATGTTGTAATTTTTTAAAATATGTAAATCATATTTTACATTTTGACCTATTAATGTTTTGTTTTGATTATTAAAAATTTCAATAAAGGGTTTTAATTCATTTTTGGCTTCAATTTCGTTTGGTGATATAGGTACATAATAGGCTTCAAAAGGTTTTATTGCAAACGAAAGTCCTACTAATTCTGCATTTATTACATCAAGTGAAGTTGTTTCTGTATCAAAGCAAAACTCTATTGCTGAATTTAATTCATTAAGTAATAATTTTAATTTTTCTGGTGTATTTACAAGTATGTAGTTGTGATTTATATCGTTAATGGTTTTGAAAACGAGTTGTGTTTCTTCCACTTCAACATTATTGTTGGCTTGTGAATTAAAATAATTTGCAGTACTAAACAAATCTGTTTGACCTTCGTTTGATTTTGTTTTAAACGTAGTGTTTTGATTAGAAGGAATATCTTTACTTAAAATTCGTTGTGCTAAATTTCTAAATTCTAATTCGGTAAAAAGTTCTAACAAAGCATCATTATTGTATTCTTTTAATTTTAATTTTTCTTCGTCAAAATTAATTGGGCAATCTAAAATTATTGTGGCAAGCTTTTTACTTTGAATAGCAAGGTCTTTATTTGCTTCTACCTTTTCTTTCATTTTGCCTTTTAGTTTATCTGTATTTTGTAAAAGCCCTTCAACACTTCCATACTCCTGTACAAATTTAATTGCTGTTTTTTCGCCAACACCAGGTATTCCGGGAATATTATCAACTGAATCGCCCATTAATCCGAGTATATCAATTACTTGGTTAACATTAGTTATTTCCCATTTTTTACAAATTTCATTGACTCCTAAAATTTCTACGCCATTACCTAATCTTGCGGGTTTATAAATAAACGTGTTTTCATCTACTAATTGCCCATAATCTTTATCAGGGGTCATCATGTATGTTGTAAAGCCAGAGGTTTCAGCTTTACGGGCTAAAGTTCCAATTAAATCGTCGGCTTCAAAACCAGGAATTCCAATAACCTCAATATTAAAGGCTTTAATTAAATCAATAATAAACGGAATTGATTTGCGTAAATCTTCTGGCATTTCTTCGCGATTAGCTTTATAACTTTCAAACTCAATGTGTCTTTGTGTGGGCTCATCTGTATCAAACACAACAGCAATGTGAGTAGGTTTTTCTTTATTTAATATTTCTAACAAAGTATTACAAAAGCCAAAAATTGCAATTGTATTAAAACCTTTTGAATTAATGCGTGGGTTATTACTAAAAGCGAAGTAACTTCTATAAATTAAAGCAAAAGCATCTAAAAGAAAAAGTTTTTTTGGCGTGTCTTTAGTTATCATTTACTTCGTGTGTTATATGCGTTTATTACTTGTGCGGCAGAGGTTTCGTCTAAGTCCTTATCGCCTGAATAATCGCTGGCAAATGAGGCTGATCCACTCATCATTTCTTGTAATTGCTTTTTAAATTTATTTGGTTTAACATCTATTAATTTTTTATCGCCTTCTCTTTGTAAAAAATAATCCGCCACATAATTTACTTCATTCATGTTTACTTCTTCAAAAATCATTTTATATAAACTAATTTCTCCATTAGCAATTATTTTGTAAAATTTTTTTTCTCCATCGCAATCCATACTTATGTAATTATTATTTTTAAACCCATAGCCTTTAACTTTATTGGGTTTATAATTTTTTTGAATACCTTGTTCGTCTTTAAAAAACACTTTATTATGGTAATCTTGTTCTTTTTTAGGATTAATTTTTATTTCTCCTTTTAAGGTGTCTCCTTTTTCAGTAATAAGATAGGCTGATACAAATGAAATTTGAGATGAAGAAATTTTGCAAATAAATAATAATACAATAAAAAATATGTTTTTCATAATTAAAACTTAAACAACAAAT
>CAZAPH010000003.1:0-19677 GCA_964487105.1 uncultured Akkermansia sp. | reverse complement strand
GTTTGAATTTGTTTGTTCCAATAATCCCAATCATGTGCGCCGTCTATTGTTTCATAATTAAAACTTAAACAACAAATAAAAGTAAAATTTAGCTTAAAATAAAGCTTTGTTAAAGCTTTGTGGAAAAGAAACTAATGCTAAAATTAATCTAGTATATTAAACAAATCCGTGTCTAATCCTACCGGGAAAGTTTTTCTAAACTCCTCAAGATAATCCTTATCTAAATCAATGATAAAACTACCTTCAGTATTTAAAGGTATCTTAGAAATAATTTCTCCTCTTGGGTTAATAACTAAACTGTTGCCACAATGTTGTATGTTGTTTCCATCAACACCAACTCTATTTACGGCAACTACATAACATTGGTTTTCAATAGCTCTAGCGATTAATAATTGTTGCCATGGGTAATTTCTAATTTCGGGCCAATTGGCCACAAATAACAACACATCATACTCCCATTGATTAATGGTTTTATCAAATTTATTTCTGCACCAAATAGGGAAACGCAAATCGTAACAAATTAAAGGTTTTATTTTCCAATCATTAACTTTAATGGTTATTGAAGATTTTCCTGCTGTATAAAACTTATCTTCATTTGCCATCCTAAATAAATGTTTTTTATCGTAAAAATATTCATTGCCATTGCTTTCAATCCAATGTAATCTATTAAAATAATTACCCTCTTCTTCAGTTGCTATACTTGTAACAATTGTGGTATTAAACTTTTTACTTTGAGTTTTTAACCAATTGTAAGTTTCTGTTTTAAATTTTTCAGCATGGTTATTTGGTTGCATTGTAAAACCAGTATTAAACATTTCAGGTAAAATGGATATTGTTGACGAAGAAGGGTTTTGTGCTAAAATAAATTCGACATTATTTTTATTTTTTAATGAATCTTGCCAAAAAATATTTGTTTGAATTAAATTTATTTTCATTTACAATATTTATTTAAAGCATTTACAGCTTGTGGATAATTGTGTCTTACGGCTTGTTTAAAATCTTCGCAAGGGTTTTGTTTTAGGTTTATTAATGCAACTCCTCTCCAAAAAAAAGCTTCTCCGTAGTTTGGATTTAATTCAATGGCTTTATTTAAATTTTCTAAACATAATTGAAAATTTTGTTTTTTACCTAACACAATTCCTTTTTTTAAATACAATTCGGGATTAAATGCGTTAATACTAATTGCTTTATCAAAATTTAAAAAGGCCTTGTCTAAATTATTAATATCATTATAACAATTGCCAAGTACAAAATAAGCCTTACTGTTTAAAGGTTCTTTTGTAAGAACAAGTTCGGCATCGGCCATTGCTTTACTATAATCTTGTAATAAATAATAAGCACCCGCCCTTGCAACCAAAGCTTTATTATAATCTTTAATTGCTAAAGTTTTATTAAACTGTATAATTGCTTTATTAGGGTTATTTGTTTTTAAATAAAGTAAACCTAAGTTATAGTACCCTTTGTAATTTTTTGTATTTACCGAAATAGCTTTTTGTAAATATTGTTCTGCTTCTAATTCATTATTGGTTAACATTAACTCAACCCCTAAGCTATTTAATGCAACAAAAGAATTGGGTTCATGCAAAACTATATAAGTATATAATGTTTTACTGTTTTTCCAATTATTAAGTTGGGTAAATGTAATAAAGGCTAAAATTAAAATTGTAAAAATTAATGCTAGATTTTGAAATGATTTTAAATAATTAGAAAGAGAGTAGATTAAAATACTAAAAAAAATTATTGTTACGTACATATATCTATCAGCATAAAGAACTTCGCCAAACGGGATAAATTGTAACATTAAAACTAAACTTATAATAGAAAGTGTAAGAACAATTAATTTGGTTTGTTTTTTCTTAACTAAAAAGTATATAAATAAAAATATAATAGATAAAAATGTAATTATACCAATTGTATTAACAGTTGATGTAAATTTTGGGAAAGAATATAATGGATAAAGAGGATTTGGATATAAAAATAAAATAACATAGTTATAAATTGCGTATCCTGCATTAACTATTTTTTGATATAATGAATAGTTATGTGAATAATTAATAAACTGATCGCTTGATTGTGATTTTAAATTTATAATGCCAAAAATTATTGATATTAAAAATAGTGGTATTGAATAACTAATGTTTTTTAATGTAATTTTTTTATAATTATAAAACGCTATTGCAATTATAAAAAACGGAATTATTACTGCATAAGATTTACTTAGACACGCTAATACAGAAAACAAAACACATATGAAGTAAAAAATATTTTTATTTGTTTGTAAAAATTTTAAATAATAATTACAAGCTAGTAAAAAGAAAAAAAACATTAAAATAGTTTTAAATTCACTTATCCAAACAACCGTTTCTACTTGCAAAGGATGAAGTAAAAACACGCCAATTGTAAAAAAAATTAAAGATTGATTTAATTTTAATTTAAAAAGGAATTTATATAACAACCATGCGTTTATTAAATGAAAAAATAAATTTATTAAATGATGACCTCCTGCCCAATCTTTAAACAATAAAAAACCAATTGAATGCCCTATCATAGTAATTGGAATATAATTACCAACGTAATAATCAGTGAAAAACTTTTTTAAATTAAAGGTAAAAACATCGGGGTTGTTAAATACCATTTCGGGGTCATCCCAACTAATGGCTTTAAAATATATGGCTTTAAAATATACAATGGCACATAAAACAAATAAACTATAAAAGTAAAATTGCTTATATTTATTTGTTTGTAACCAATTCACAAAAACAAATTTAGCATTTATATTAAAATTAATAACTTTATGCTGTGATAAAATTATCTGCTGTTATAATTACTTTTAATGAAGAAAAAAATATAGAGCGATGCTTATTATCGTTAAAAGAAATTGCTGATGATATTGTAGTATTAGATTCTTATAGTAAGGATCAAACAAAAAATATTTGTTTAAAACATAATGTTCAATTTGTTGAACATTCTTTTGATGGGCATATAGAACAAAAAAACAGAGCTATTACTTTTGCTAAATACCCTCATGTATTAAGCTTAGATGCCGATGAAGCATTAAGTGAAGAATTAATAAAAAGCATAAAGGAAATAAAAACTAATTTTAATAAACAAGGGTATTATATAAATAGATTAACTAATTATTGTGGCCATTGGGTAAAACATTGTGGTTGGTATCCTGATAGAAAATTAAGATTATGGGATAGTAGATTGGGGAAATGGACAGGAATAAATCCACACGATAAATACGAAATGCACGAAGGAGACAAACATACAGGATTTTTAAAAGGAGATATTTTGCATTACAGTTATTACACTTTAAACGATCATTATAAACAGGTGGAGTATTTTACAACTATTTCTGCAAAAGCTTATATTAATAAAGGCAAAACAGCTCCTTTTTATAAATTAGTTGTTAATCCTGTAGCTAAATTTATCCATCATTATATTATTGCCTTGGGTTTTTTAGATGGTTTAGCTGGGTTTAGAATAAGCAAAATAAGTGCTTACGCAACCTATTTAAAATATTTAAAAATTAGAAAACTAAAAAATAATAATTGAAATCGTTTAGTCATATATTATTAAGCAGAACAGATAGTATTGGAGATGTTGTTCTTACTTTACCAATGGCTGGAGTAATTAAAGAACATTATCCTAATTGTAAAATAAGTTTTTTAGGAAAAACTTACACTAAAGATATTATTAGTTTAAGTAAATATGTTGATGAATTTGTAAATTATGATGATTTATTAGCTTTAAATTTAAAACAACAAATAACATATATAAAAAGATTAAACATTGATGTAGTTATACATGTTTTTCCTGTAAAACAAATTGCACATCTATTTAATAATTCTAATGTGCCAATTAGAATTGGAACAAAAAGCAGATTGTACAATTGGTTTACTTGCAATAAATTAATTACTTTAAAACGTAAAAATTCTAATTTTCATGAGGCGCAATTAAATATAAAATTATTGTCAAAAATTGGAATTATGTTTAACAAACCTCTTTGCGAAATTCAAAATTATTATGGGTTTGATAAAATCCCTATTTTAGAAGAAAAACATAAAACATTAATAGATGCTTCTAAAATTAATATTATTCTTCACCCAAAAAGTAAAGGTAGCGCAAGAGAATGGGGTGAAGCAAATTATATTAAATTGATTAACGATTTACCAACTGAAAAATATAAAATTTTTATAAGCGGTTCAAAAGACGAAGCTTTATTAATGCCTGAACTTATAAATAATCCGAATGTTACTTCAGTTTCGGGTTTGTTTAACTTACAACAATTTATCGCATTTATTAATGTTGCAGATGTTTTAATAGCAGCAAGTACTGGGCCTTTACATATTGCTGCGGCTTTAAATAAAAAAGCCATTGGATTATTTTCTCCTATGAGGCCAATTTTTCCAACAAGATGGGCGCCTTTAGGAAAAAATGTTTCTGTTATAGTTAAAAAACAAATTTGCGTTAATTGTTTAAAAAATAATAGTTGTGAATGTATTAAAAGCATTAGCACTGAAGAAGTTATAAAAGAAATAGAAAATGGCAACTAATTTTAAAGATAAAGTTATATGGATTACTGGCGCAAGTAGCGGAATTGGAGAAGCACTTGCCGTTGAATTTGCAAAAAAAGGAGCAAGATTAATTTTATCTGCAAGGAGAATAGATGAGCTTAACAGAGTTGCTTTACTAACAAAATTACCCCCACTTGATTTATTAATATTACCTTTTGATTTAAAAAACACAGAAAATGCAACTGCTCTTGTTGCACAAATAATAAACAAATTTGGAACTATTGATTGTTTAATTAATAATGGCGGTTATAGTCAACGTGGTGAAGCCATAAATACATCTATTAAAATTGATAGGGAATTAATGGAGGTAAATTATTTTGCTTATGTAAATTTAACTAAAGCCGTATTGCCTTATATGAAAAATAAAAAATCAGGAAACATAGTAGTTATTAGTAGCATTGCCGGTAAGTTTGGGTTTTATTTACGCTCTGGATACAGTGCTTCTAAGCATGCTTTACATGGTTTTTTTGAAAGTTTAAGATTAGAAACTGAAAAGTTTGGTATAAAAACTTTAATTGTTTGCCCCGGTAAAATAAAAACAAACATTTCTTATCATGCAGTTGATGCTAGTGGTAAAGAACATAATAAAATGGATGAAAGTCACATAAATGCAATGAGCGCAGAAATGTGTGCAATAAAAATTATTAAAGCTCTTACATCAAATAAAGAAGAAGTTTTTATTGGTGGTAAAGAATTATTAATGGTAAAATTCAAACGCTTTTTTCCAAAATTGTTTTCTGTTTTAATACGACAACAAAGCCCTTTTTAAAAAATTAATTGATTCCCTTGTTTATTTAATTTTTTTGTATTTATGGTGGCGTTATTTACTTTTTCTTGTAATGCAACATCGTATTTTTTTTGTAAAGTAATTAACTCATCGTTTAAAAAAGTACTTTTAATTTCGTTACATAGTTTTTTAGAAACAACAATAGATTTTTTTGCAGAATCTAATTCTAAAACATCTACATAAAAAATTCCTTTTGCAATAGTTGCTCTTGCTATAAAAAATGGGTTATTTAATTTATCTGCTTCAGAATACGCTTGATTTATATATTGTCTATATAATATTGGTCTATTTAATTTTTTTTGATTTTTGGCAATATGAATTAATTCATCAACACAATTGGCATTATTTACATTAACTGATTTTATAAGAGCAATAGCTTTTTCTAAATACTGTATGCTAAGCACATGTTGATTGGTTCTATAAGTTAACGACGCAAGGTTGTTTATAACAATTGCGGCGTGTAATCTATTATTTACTTTTAATAAATTAAGAACTGAGTTTTTATAATAAAGTTTAGCTGCGGTGTAATTTCCTTGCTCTTGGCAAATGTTACCAAGGTTTAACAAACAATCACCCGCTAAGCCATAAAAATTATTTTTAGAACAAATTAATAAAGCTTCGTTATAAAAGTTAAAGGCTTCATTATAATTTTTTTTAATATCACAAAAATACCCTTTGTTATTAATACTGTTAGCTAACCCAAAATAAAAAACTTTTACTTTTATACTATCTACTTTAGGAATCATTAACTTACAATAATTATATAAATGGTTGTTAAGTGTTTCGCTTAATTCGTCGTTTTGTAATTCATCAATTACTTTAATAGTATATTTAACTAAACCAGTATCTGTATGGCCTTTAAAATTGTATGGATTGTTGTTTGAAACAACAACTTTAATAAGTAAACAAAAAAGTATAGTATAAAATTTTTTCAATTTTGTTATAAATTTTCTTTTATGAATTTAAACATTTTTCCATAAATGTGCATACGTGTCATCCCCCCGGAAATACCATGGTTTTTATTTGGATAAACCATATATTCAAATGGAATGTTGTATTTAATCATTGCTGCGGCCAACTCCATACTGTTCTGGATATGTACATTATCATCGCTGCTTCCGTGAATTAATAAAAACTTTCCTTTAATTTTTTTAACGTGTGAGGTTGGAGAATTGTCTTCGTAGCCAGAGTTATTATCTTTTGGTTTCCGCATAAATCTTTCTGTATAAATGTTATCATAATATTTCCAATTAGTTACAGGTGCAACAGCAATAGTTGCTTTAAAATAATCAGCGCCTTTGGTAATTAAATTACATGCCATAAAACCACCATAACTCCAGCCTTGAAAACCTATACGCGTTTTATCCACATAATTTAATGTTCCTAAGTATTTTGCAGTTTCTATTTGATCTATAGTTTCTAATTTTCCTAATTGTAAATATGTACTGTGTTTAAATTCTCTTCCTCGTCCAAAAGTTCCTCTACCATCAACGCAAACCACCATATACCCTTCTTGGCACAATAAATTATGCCAAGTATATTCAATGGGGTCAAATGAGTTGTTTACTTCGTTTGCTCCTGGACCATTATAAGCATACATATAAACTGGGTATTTTTTTGTTGAATCAAAATTTTGAGGTTTCATCATCCAACCATTTAACTCAACACCTTCAGTGGTTTTAAATTTAAAAAAAACGCGTTGACTTAAATTATATGTTTTTAATTTTTCAATTAATGCTTTATTGTCTTCTAATGTTTTAATCGTTTTACCTTTTATGTCACAAAGTTCATAAACAGGTGGTGTGTTTGCATTACTATAACTTGAAATGTAGTATTTAAAGCCATTTGTAAATTCAAAATTATTAAATCCTGTTTTGTTACTTAGTCTTTTTTTATTTTTACCATCTAACTGAATACTATATACATCGCGATTAATAGCACCGTTTTCAGTACTAGTGTAATAAACCAAATTGGTTTTTTCATCATAACCATTAAATTGAATTAAATCCCAATTACCTTTTGTAATTTGATTTATTAGTTTTCCGTTTAAGTCGTAAAAATACAAATGGTTGTAGTTATCTCTTTCGCTTGATATTATAAACCCTTTATTGCCAATAAATAATAAATCATCTGTTACATCAACATAAGTTTTTGCTTCGTCGGTATATATAATTTTAGATGTGCCATTGGCTGCGTTTACAAACAATAATTCTAGTTTATTTTGTAAACGATTTAAACGTTGCAGAGAAAGCATTTTAGAATCGTTAGTAAAAGCAATACGCGGAATATAAATATCTGTTTCTACTCCAATATCTGCTGTAATTGTTGTATTTAATTTTGTATCAAAAATATGAACTGTAACTATAGAGTTATCTTCTCCAGCTTTAGGATATTTATACGTGTATTTATCGGGGTATAAATTTCCGTTATAACTTTCTATTGTGTATTCTTTTAATTTGCTTTCGTTAAATTTTATATAAGCTAAATAGTTTCCATCTGAACTCCAACTAAAATAATCTGCTTTACTAAACTCTTCTTCATAAACCCAATCTCCCCATCCGTTTTTAATTTTATTAAACTCTCCATCAGTTGTTACTGTGGTTTCAACACCATCTATTAAATTTAAAATATATAAATTATTCTCTCTTACAAACGCTATTTTATTTCCATCTTTACTAAAGGTCGGAAACATTTGTTTGCCTTTATTGCACAACGAAACTGTTTTTTTTGTTGCAATATCATAAATATAATAGTTTGCTTTTGGAGAGCGCCTATATATGTATTCTGTGTTTTCGCTTAATAAAAGTTTTGTTTCAGTAGGGTTAAATTGATAACTTAAAATGTTTATTAATTTATCGTTATATTTTACATCAATTGCTTTTACTAATTCTTTAATTTTTTTTTCACTTTTTATTTCAAATTGTGAAAGAGTTGCCGTTTCTCCTTCGCCTTCAACATCAACATAATATAAACCATTGTTTTGTACATTAAACCCTTGCGCACTTTTTGGGTAAAAAGTATATTTTAACCAAGCGTCTTCAAGAGTTAATTTTTTTTGTGCAATAATTAAACTTGGAAATATTAATAAACTAAAAATTATTTTTTTCATAATTTATACTTTTTTTCTAATACTAATAACCATTGGTACGCCACAAAAATCAAATTGTTCGCGTAATTTATTTTCTATAAATCGTTTGTAATTTTCTTGAACATATTGTGGTAAATTACAATATAAAATAAATAACGCTTCTCCTTTTAATTGAGTTGTATATTTTATTTTTATGTCTTTACCTTTAATAGATGGAGGAGGATACGCTTCGATTAAAGGCAGTAAAAAATCATTTAATTGGCGTGTTGGAATGTGTTTTGTTTTGTTTTGGTAAACATACATTGCAACATCAACTGCTTTCATAATGCGTTGTTTATCTTTTACTGAAATAAAAATTATTGGAATATCTCTAAATGGCGCTATTTTTTCACGCATTGTTTTTTCAAAAACATCTGCTGTTTTAGTGTCTTTTTCTATTAAATCCCATTTATTAATAATTATGGCTACACCCTTTCGGTTTTTTTCAATTAATGTTAATATACTTAAGTCTTGTGCTTCTAGTCCACTTTGTGCGTCTATCATCAACAAACACACATCGCTATTTTCAATAGCATTAATAGTACGCATTACGCTATAAAACTCTAAATCTTCGTATACTTTAGCTTTTTTACGCATCCCTGCTGTATCAATTAACCAAAAATCATGTCCAAATTTATTGTATCGTGTATTAATTGTATCTCTGGTGGTTCCTGCAATTGCTGTAACTATAGTTCTTTCTTCGCCAAGTAATGCGTTTGTTAAACTACTTTTACCAACATTTGGTCTTCCAACAATTGCTATTTTGGGTAAATTTATTTGATTAATTGCGCCCTCATCTTTAGGTAAAAGTTTTACTAATGCATCTAACATATCTCCAGTTCCTGCGCCACTAATTGCGCTTATTGCATAAATTTCGCCTATTCCGAATTTATAAAATTCAGCTGCATAATTACTTAATTCATGATTATCCGCTTTATTTGCAACTACAATAACAGGTTTGTTCGATTTTCTAATTATATTAGCTACTTCTCTATCAAAATCTGTAATACCATCTGTAATATCTACAACAAAAATAAGTGCGCTACTTTCTTCAATCGCAACTGTAACTTGTTTTCTTATTTCGCTTTCAAACGCATCGTCACTTCCTTTAATATAACCTCCTGTGTCAATTAAACTAAATTCTACGCCGTTCCATTCAGCTTTACCGTAGTGTCTGTCGCGTGTTACCCCCGCAACCTCATCAACTATTGCTTGGCGAGTTTCGGTAAGGCGATTAAATAATGTAGATTTCCCTACGATAGGACTCCCAACAATTGCAACAATGTTTGCCATAGCCCATAAAGGTAATAAAATTTGTGCATTTAAACCGATTTATGTTCCCTAAAAATTGTTGTTTTTTAAACTATTTTGTTTTATTTTTATTGAATGCGCTTATGTGCTTTTATAATTTTAAGTTTATCAATTTTTTTGTGTTTAAATGCGCAAATAAACGATAGAATAATTACGCCACAACTTAAAGGTTCTATTAAATTTACCGAAAATAATGGGCAATGGGAGTCAGAAATTTTATTTAAAAGTTGTTTTTCGGGTGGCGCAATGTTTTTACAAAAAGATGGGTTTGTTTTAAACTTTTTAAATAAAAAATTGGTGTTTACTGACCATGGGGAAAAAAAACTTCCTTCAAATACAAATGAAAAATATTTAGGGCACGCATTAAAATTAGAGTTTGTTAACTCATTACAACCACAGATAAATAAATACCAACAAGGGAACGATTATGAAAATTTTTTTATAGGTAACGATAAATCTAAATGGGCAAGTAATGTAAAAAACTTCAAACAAATTGTTTACGAAAACATATATCAAAACATAGATTATGAAGTTTTAGCTGATGGAAAAGGTATAAAATATAATTGGAGGGTAAAGCCGTTAGCTGATGTATCTCAAATTAACATAAAATATAATGGCACTGACCATATTAAAATTGACAAAACAGGAAATCTAATTGTTAAGCTTGCATTTAAAGAAATATGGGAACAAAAACCCTATGCCTATCAATTAATTAATGGGAAAGTAATTGAGGTAAAGTGTAATTACAAATTATCAAACAATCAAATTTCGTATGAATTACCAAACGGGTATAATAAAAACTTTGAATTAATTATTGATCCTATTGTTGTTTTTTCTGCTTCGTTGGGCAGTACTTCTGATAACTTTGGGATGACGGCAACTTACGATAATCAAGGTCATTTATATAGTGGCGGAATGATTTATGATGTGAGCTTACCCGGAAGTTTAGGCGCTTATGATAATACCTTTAACAATGTAGTTGGCTACGGAAGAACCGATGTTTTTATTTCTAAATATACACCAAATGGTGCAGGGTTAGTTTATTCAACTTACTTAGGTGGTAGCCAAAGCGAAGCTGTAAGTAGTTTAATTGTTGATAATAGCGGAAATCTTTGTTTATACGGTGTTACGGCTTCAACCAATTTCCCTTCTTTACCACAAAGTGCTTACCCAAACTTTAATGGTGGCTCTAGTTTTGGGTTTTATCAAAATGGAATAATTTTTTGCGGAGGTTCAGATATTTATATCTCTAAGCTAAACCCGTCTGGCAGCTCGTTGTTAGCAACAACATTTTATGGCGGGAGCGGAAATGATGGTGTAAATTATTTAAGTGGTTTATATGCTGTAAGCTTAAGTCCTGCTGCTAACGCTTGCCAAAACACTTTTTTAATTACTCCTTATGATTCTCTTGTAATGAATTACGGCGACCAATTTAGAGGGGAAATACAAGTAGATAAACTAAACAATATTTATATTGTTAGCTCTACTCGATCTTCAAACATTCCTATAATTGGTGGTTTTGATAATACAATTAATGGCGAACAAGATGCAATAGTTGCAAAATTTAACACCAATTTAACCAATTTATTATTTAGTTCTTTTATTGGAGGAAGTAAAAATGATTGTGGAAATTCTATAGCTTTAGATAATAGTAATAATATTTTTGTAACCGGAGGAACTTGTAGTAATGATTTATTAGGAACCGCTGGAGGACACATTCCTTCTTTTGTTGGAGGGAAAACAGATGGCTTTTTATATAAAATAAATCCTACTGGCTCTACTATTCTTAACGCCACTTATATTGGCACAACAGATTATGATAATTCGTTTTTTGTAACAACAGATAAAAAAAATAAAGTTTATGTTTACGGTCAGTCATACGGAAACATGCCTGTAATTGCAGCGCCAACATCAACCTCAGGAATTTATTCGGTACCAAACACACATCAATTTATTAGCGCCTACACCAATAGTTTAACCAGCTTATATTTTTCAACCAAATTTGGTAGCAAAACAATTGCAGAAGCAGATATTTCGCCCTCTGCTTTTGCGGTTGATGTATGCGGTAACATCTATTTATCTGGTTGGGGAGGAGGAATACTAACTAATACTGTTGCAATGTCTGGAATGCCTACATATAGCGCAATACCTGGTTTTTCTGTTCCTCCAGATGGATATGATTTTTATTTTATGGGGCTAGATTCTAATGCCATTAATTTAAAATTTGGGTCTTATTTTGGTGGACCATTAAGCGAAGAACATGTTGATGGTGGAACTTCTCGTTTTGACCCCAGTGGACGAATTTATCAGTCAATTTGTGCGGGATGTAGTACAAATGATGACTTTCCAATTATCCCAAGTACATCTTATCCGTGTGGTATTTCTCCTTGTCCCCCTGGCCCAAATTTATCTGTAAACTGTAACAATGGTGTTATAAAATTAGATTTTCAAATAAAAGTAGCCGTTGCAACAATTAATAATAACGCTTTTTCAGGCTGTACCCCGTTAACCGTTAGTTTTACTAACGCAACAGCTCCAACAAGTACAAATTCTAGTTTTATTTGGTATAACGGTTTAGGAGGAACAAATACAACCAATATTAATCCAAGTTTTACATATACAGCTCCAGGCATATACACTGTTGCATTAGTTGTTTTTGATCCTACAAGTTGTAATTATAAAGATAGTACAACAAGTATAATAACTGTATTTCCAAAACCTAACGCAGCATTTAATGCTTTGTTTTCGCCATGTTCAAACACCTTACAATTAAATAATTTATCTACCGGTAGTTTAACTTCAAATTCATATACATGGAATTTAGGCTCTACTACAAGTACACTTACAAACCCAACATACACATATCCCACACAAGGAACATACACCATTTCATTAAATATAAGTGATGTAAATGGTTGTTCGCATTCAACCCAAACCGTAATTAGTTTATTTAATTTTACTACTTCGGTTGTAGGGGGAACTATTTGTCAAGGGCAAAATATTGTTATAAACGCAAACGGAGGAACCTCCTATACTTGGTCGCCAAATAATTCTTTAAACAATCCTAATTTGGCTTCGCCTATAGCAAACCCTAGTGTAAATACAATTTATACGGTTCAAATAGAAAATAATTCCGCCGGTTATCCTTGTAATAAAACCTTAACTACAAATGTTATAGTTAATTATTCTCCTACGGCATCGTTTTCGTACAGCCAAAACTCTTGTGGTGGAGGTGTATATTTTACAAGTACTTCATCTACTAATAGCGCCTCTCACAATTGGACTCTTTCGCCAATAGTTACAAGTACATTACAAAACCCCTATAATTTTTACGGAAGCGGTGGGACACAAAATATAATTTTAGTTGTTACTACAACAGCTGGTTGTACAGATAGTTATTCAGAAACAATAACGGTAATAACACCTCCGCCAATAGCTGCAAATGCAACACCTAAAATTTGTTTGGGAGAGTCAGCTGTACTTACTGCTAGTGGTGGCGTCACTTATTCTTGGACACCATCACAAACACTTACTTTTCCAAACGCTGCATCAACCACAGCAAATCCCACTGTTAATACAACCTATTCAGTTGTTATTACTACATCAACAGGTTGCCAATTTGTTTTAGTTACAAGTGTGATTGTTGATCACCCTTCTTCAATACCAGTAAGTGCTAATGCAAATCCTCAAGTTGTAGTTTTAGGTAACAATAGTACGTTAACTTTTATTGGAGACCCTGGTGCAATTATAACTTGGTATCCATTAGGCAGTACAGTTCCTACAACAGGATATACAGTTAGCGCCACCCCATCAATTTCTACAACTTATACCGCAATTGCACAATACGGCGTTTGTAAAAATAATTCTCAGGTAAAAGTTGATGTAACAAGCAACAGTTGTATAGATAAAGATACTTTTGTGCCTAATACTTTTACTCCAAATGGTGATGGCTCTAACGATAATCTTTTTGTTAGAAGTGCATTTATTACTCAAATTTATTTTGCTGTATATAATAGATGGGGTGAATTAGTTTTTGAAACCACCGATAAAAATAAAGGCTGGGATGGTTTATACAAGGGAAGACCTGCCGATGTTGGTGTTTTTGGGTGGTATTTAAAAGTTAAATGCCCAAATGGCGAAGAAAATTTTAAAAAAGGAAATGTTACTTTAATCAGGTAAACTTTGATTAAAATTTCACAGATAATATTATCTTTCGTGACTGTTGTGTGTGTGTGTTGTGTGTCACCAGCTTTTATTCCTAGTCCTTTCATTGGAATAAAGTCGAACGGCAAGTTGTCCTTATAAATTTCTTTATGAAGTAGGGTGAAGTCTAATGAATTTGAACTTTCAGCTATGATGTTAAATGCCATATTATTTTAAAAAGTCAATATTAAGATCACTATACCTTTCAAATTTTGTCTTGATACCATTCAATATTAGATCTTTGATATTTTCAGGAACCCGCTGTCCACGAATATCAAATTTAATTATGTGTTTCGGATTCGGTGGTAAATGCGTTTCGTAATATTGAAGTCGACCGACTACAAAACGTACTGTTCGGTCTATTTTTTCTATGGAAGAAAGGTCGTGATTGTAAACGTAGAAAAATTCGTTTCCTTTTGTCCCCTCAGGTGTTACTTGTCCCCAGTCTAAAGTCATTTGTCTGCTGAAATGTTGTTATGTCCGCCCACTTACCTATAACGTTTTGCAAATTTGCCCAGTGCGGCTTTCGAAGCTTCCTGTGTCTAAACCCACAAATGTTTATATCGAAGATACATGGTTTTTAGCGAGCCGCAAATAAAATTTCCCGAAGGGGCAACTTGTCTGCGAGCGAGCGATGACCCTGTCCCCCCGGATTGGGCGAATTTGCTGTTAGCGGATGCCCTTCTTCGTCCGTGTCCAGTTGAGTTGCCAGTTGGAATAAGTCGTAACCTGTCAAAGTGCTTGTCAGTCGAGAGTTGTGCGATTGCGAAGTTTTATTTTTTTTAAGGGAGGGAGATTTTTTGTTTTTTAATTTTTCTTTGGGTGAAGAAAAAATACTCTCTTGCAAGCTATGGTTTGTGGGTCGGCATATAGCGGCTTGCAAGAGTGTATTTTTTGTGGGTGGGCTATTCTTTTTTGTCTTTCGATTTACTTGCTATAGGCTGTAACTGCGGTAAATGCAGGTGATACTTTACTGCTATCAATCTGAATACAATTACTGTTAATGCAGCAATTGTTTCAGTAACTCCTGTCGGTAAGTTAAAGTAACTACAAAGAAAATATACTCCACCTCCAGCAACACAAGCAAGAGCATAAATGTCTTTACGGAAAATCAAAGGAACTTCATTCAGCAAAACGTCTCTAACCACACCACCCACAGAACCTGTAATTGCTCCCATGATAATGCAAACCCAAAAGGGAAGTCCGGCATCTATACTTTTGGTTATACCAACAATAGTGAATAAACCAAGTCCGATAGTATCGAACAAGAACAAAGTGCTACCCCACTTGAATAGTTTCTCTCTGAAAAATAACGTGACAATAAGAGCAACACCTGTTGTTACAAAATATTTGCCATCAAGCATCCAAAAAGGAGTCTCGTCAAGCAACAAATCTCTCAAAGTTCCGCCACCAATGGCGGTAACTAAACCAATGATGTATGCCCCGAACCAATCAATTTGCTTGCCTGATGCCAGCCTGATTCCGCTAATGGCAAAGGCAAATGTGCCTAAAAGGTCTAACAGTATGGTGAAGTTAAAATTCAATGTTTACCCGATTTTTAATGATGTCATTGTCAATGCGCCTGCTACGGCTTCATCGTTGAATAATTTTATTTTTTCGTTTTTGTCTTGCAATGCTAAAGAGTAGAGCAATGGCAAATAATGTTCAGGGGTTGGAATAGCTAAGTCAAACGCTTTTCCCTGTGAACGAAAATTGATCAATTCTTTATGGTTGCCATCAAGAATAAATTTTTTCATTTTGTCATTGGCTTCTATTGCCCAGTCATACCCAAATGTTTCATTTAATCTTTTCCATTCCACTTTGCCAAGGTTGTGAACTATGTTACCGCTACCAATAACCAACACGCCTTTTTCACGAAGCGATTTTATTTGCTGAGCCAGTTCGTAATGGTATTGTGGTGTTTGGCTATAATCTAAACTCATTTGAATTACAGGGATGTCTGCATTTGGATATAAATGTTTTATTACACTCCAAGCCCCGTGGTCAAGCCCCCATTTTTCGTCTAAACCTACTTCAGTTTTAGTAATCAGTGATTTAGTCTTTTTAGCCAAATCCGGACCTCCTGGTGCGGGATATTGCACGGCAAAGAGCTCTTTCGGAAAGCCACCAAAATCGTGAATGGTGGGAGGGTTTTGCATGGCAGTTACAAAAGTTCCTTTGGTTTCCCAGTGTGCCGACACACAGAGTATGGCATTTGGCTTAGGAATGCTCTTGGCAATATTTCTAAAGCCGCTTACAAATTCATTTTCTTCGATGGCATTCATTGGACTGCCATGCCCTAAGAACAACACAGGCATTTTAGTCGTGCTGCTCTTGGGTTCAGTCAATTTATTTAATACGTCTAATTTCATAGCTGCTGCTGTTAAAGGTAATACTGCCAGTGATTTTATAAATGTTTTTCTGTCCATGATTTACAGATTATTTCGCTTCCACAAAGAGCCATTTTTAGTAGTCATTTTTTCCAATTTTCCGTATAATGTCAAATCATCTAACAATTGCTCGCTTTCCTTTCTAGGTGTTCCTGATAATTCAGAAAATTCTTTAGCTGTTAGTGTTGGATACTTGGCAAACAAAGTTTCCCAGCTCTTGCTGTATTCTTGTTTAGGTTCAGACGGAGCTAATTTTAAAATAGCCATCTCATAAAAAGCATACGGTTTTGTACCATACACAAATTCTTTATTTCCCTTTTCATCAACGAAAAACATTGTCGGGAAACCTCTTACGCCAAGCTCTTTTCCCAATTTTAAATCTTCCTGAAAAAGTTCTTTTGCCTTTCCTTCATAGTCGGCTTTTAATACCCCAACATTCAATCCTACTTTTTTTGCGGCTACTTCTAGGTGTTCCCATTTTGCAATATTTTTCTTTTGCAGAAATACCATTTCTCTTATTTCACGAAGAAAGAGTATGGCTTTTTCATTGTCTTGCAATTGTGCTGCTTTAAAGGCAATAGATGGCGGATAAGAAGAATTTAAAGGGTCCTCCAACCAAACATCGCCATCAATTGGCATATCGTAATATACACTTACTTCGTCCCAATGATGAGCTACATCCGATGGTTTACTGATGCCGCCACTGTTGTAACTCCAATCGGGTAGCAATCCTCCCATTCGGTATTCAATTTCAATACTATTTCCATATTCCAGTTTCAGTTTACGCAACTGAGGCTCAATGCCCCAACAAGATGAACAAATCGGGTCGGTATAGTAGATAACCTTAACCGGTTTTTTTGTGGATTGAGCAACAATTGATGTACTATCCTTTTCATTACCTGAAGGCATTTCACACATTCCGGTTTCTATGTTGCATAAAAGCGGATTAATCTCATTTGTTTCCATTTTAATATTTGTTTTTGTTTGACCGTTTGAACAGCCGTTCAATACGATTGAAGTAATTATCGTTAGTATCAACTTCATTATTGTTTGTATTTTGATGAGTAAAACGGCATCTATCCTGAGAGTATTACTAAGATTTTAAATATAACTGATTAAAGTAATTCAAAACCTCCGCCTACATGTAATACAGTTCCATGAACATAGCTTGCGTCATCAGAACTCAAAAAGAGCGAACCATGTGCAACTTCTCTTGGCTCTCCAAGTCGACCAATTCGACTCATAGTTGGAATAATATCTGCCTCGGTTATGCCAAGCCCCTTCAATGCATTTGTAAGCATAGGTGTTCGGATTGCCCCCGGTGCAACTGAATTAATGCGAATCCCTTGTGGTCCATACTCGTATGCAGCTGCCTTTGTAAGTCCTTCTACGCCATGTTTAAATGCCTGATATGCCGGATTGCCTGTTGTTGGTTTAAAAGCATTGATGGATGATATATTCACGATTGAACCACCACCACCTTGAGCAACAAATTGTCGTATTTCATATTTCATTGATAAGGCTGTTCCCTTTAGGTCAACTGCTTGAAGTCTATCCCAATATTCTTCATCGAGATCCTGAAATGAATTATTGTCAGGTTTTAATGCAGCATTGTTTACGGCAATATCAAGACGACCAAAAGTGTCCACAGCAAATTTTACCATTGCTTCCACTTGTTTGCTTTCAGAAATATCAACTTTTACAAATGCGGCTGTGCCGCCAGTTTTGTTGATGTGTTCTACTACTTCCTTACCTGCTTCAGCGTTGAAATCTGCTACTACCACTTTAGCCCCATGCTCTGCAAATAGTTCTGCTGTGGCCCGTCCCATGCCCATGGCTGCGCCTGTTATAATGGCGACTTTATTTTCTAATCTTTTCATTGTTTTATATTTTATGATTGTTTTACAAATTGAATTTCACCGAAGATTTTTACTTCTTCACTTACCAACACACCGCCTGTTTCCAAAGCAGCATTCCAGTTTAAGCCCCAGTCTTTGCGGTTGATTTTTCCTGCTACCGAAAAACCTGCTTTTTCATTGCCCCAGGGGTCTTTGTTTACACCGCCAAACTCAACTTCTAATTTTACTTCTTTGCTGATGCCTTTGATGGTTAGAATTCCGTTCAATTCATATTCATCATCCTCTTTTTGTTTGAACGAAGTGCTTTTGAACGAAAGTTCGTTGTGATTTTCTACATCGAAGAAGTCGTTAGATTTCAGGTGATTATCTCTGTCGGTGTTGTTGGTGTTGATGGACGAAGCATCAACGGTAACATTCAACGAAGACTTAAAAATATCGTCTCCATTCACTTCCACCGAGAAGTTTTTGAATTCACCTTTTACATTGGTAATCATCATGTGTTTTACTTTAAAAGTAAGCTCACTGTGTGTGGGGTCTAATACCCATTTTGTTGCTGTTTTTGATACTGTTTCCATTTTTTTATTGTTTTTAAATGATTAATAAAATTTACACTACAAAGGTGCAATCATTTAAAGGGCAGGGGGTAACAGTATTTGGAAGATGAGTTGTAAAATCAGGAAAGGAGTTTTTTCATCTCCTCGCGGAACTCGGTAGGCGTTTGTCCGGTGCGCTTTTTAAACACATTGGTGAAGTAAGCTTTTTCATTGAAGCCCAGATCAAATCCAATTTCCGAAATGTTTTTATCAGAATGAGTGAGTAGATTTTTAGCTTCAATGAGTTTTCGGGTTTCAATAATCTCAGTCACTGTTTGCTGAAGAATATTTTTACAGATGATATTAAGATTCCTTGCAGACATAAACAACTTTTCTGCATAGAACTCGACACCAACAGGCCTGTGGTAATTTTCTTCCAATATTTTCAAAAAGTTTTGCAGGGTAGTGTTTTGAGATATTTTCAGTCCGTTTGCTTTAGGCGCAATTTTATTTCTTTCTGATTCTATCATGATAAACAGCGCATTGAGTAAATGTCTAACCACAGCAAAGTCAGGATTATTTTGCTGCATTTCACCATTGATAATTTCACATAAAGTAGTTAGTCGTTTAAAGCAATAATCGTTGGGTAGCTTCAACGTAGCATGGTTATGGTAATTGGAATAAAGCTGAAAAGTGATTTCAGGAATAAACTCGCTTTTAAAACGCAGCACCCACATGTCGCATTTGCCATTCTTTAATTTTGGAATTACACTGTGAACCTTCCCTTTGGTCACAAAACTTACAAGCGGAGCGTCAAGTATGGTGGTTTTAAAATCAATAAAATGCTCAAGTTAGCCTTATAACCCTATAATAAACTATTAAAAGTC
>CAZAPH010000002.1:0-74796 GCA_964487105.1 uncultured Akkermansia sp. | reverse complement strand
GATTGTAATTGAAAAATGCTTTTGCTCTTTCAAGTGATTTTTTATAGGCTTCTTCCGAAAAGTAAGTTTTGTATTTTTTGTAAAACAAATCCAATCCTTGTTTTTTCCTTAGAATATCATTGTTTACTTTTTCTCTTTTGTGATTGTAGTGATTTACGCCTATGCTTTCAATTACTAAAATGTTGTTCAAGTCGTTTTTCCAAAGGAATCGAATTAATAAATCTCTGTCGGTAGTATTTGGCAAGGTTTCATCGAAACCGCCAATATCAACAAGGCTTTTCGTTTTGAAAAACATATTGCTTCCTTGCACGCCAGGATTTCCGATAAAGAAATTTTCAGCGGTTAGTTGATCTTTTGTCAAATCAACATTCATAGTAGATGTGTCGTCATTTTGCCAAATTAAACGCTGGAAAACCGCAACAGCGTTTTCGCTGATTGCGGTTACGCAATCAGATAAATGATTTGGCAGATATTCGTCATCATCATCTAAAATGCTTACAAAGCCGTTTGGGAATTGTTTGTACGCTTCAAAAATGCCAGTGTTCCAAGCACCTGTTCCCGACATAAAACGAGTTCGGGTGTTTTTTAAAACAGTTGTCGGAAAGTCTGAATCGTTAAGTTGTAATTCGTTTCGTAAAAGTTCAATTCGTTTTTTAATTTCAGAAAATTCACTTTTATTTTCGTTGTCATCAATAACGAAAACACACCATTTAGATTTATCAACTCCAAGTTGTTTATAAACAGAAGTCAAACTTCGATTTATGAGCCAATCTGTTCGGTTCTGAGATGTAGCTATGATAACAAAGAACTTCATTTTGAATTATCATAATTGGGCGTTGTAAAAAACGGCTCTTTTGGTTTTGCGAAGGGTCGGCTTGTGTGTTGGGCAAAACCAAATGTGCCGTTTGTGCGTATGGCAAAAAGAAATTTTAAAAAATGCGAATGGTCGGCATTTTCTTTTTCTATTATCACCTGTCTACACAGCAAAACACGGTCAGCTTGTTTATCTGTCCGCTTGGTCAATATGGTCTGTATGTCGAGTACATTTTCAGTCATTGTCTTGCTGTGTCGTCTGTCTTTTTAGCATTGGTGGTAACGGTTTGCAGCTACCCGAAGGGCGGGAATTTTACCACAAAACTTGATTTGAAAAACTAATGTTTGATTAACCACAAAACTGTCTTTGGAAAACGAAACCCCGCCTTTTGGGTAGGTGCTGTTATGGGCTGCTCTTTTCATTCTGTCACAATAATTTGTCCTGTTAAAAATATTGAGTGCCAAGTCGCAAATGTCAAAACGAACTTGTCAATATGCGATTGATTTCTTTCTGTGTCATAGCTCGTATTCATTTGAACTTTATAAAGTTGATTTGAAGTCGCTAATCTTGTTTTCCAACATTCAATTATTTTGTCGGTAACTTCTCTTGGTTGCAATTTTTTGTCAACGAGTTTACACTTCACCAACATCATACATTCCAAATTGCCGGTCATTTCAAATTCGATGTCCTCAATTATTTCTGTTTCGGTTAACCAGCCTTCAAAGTCAATACGAAAACCGAGCAGGTCGTCACTGTCGGAATAAGGTTTAATATTTTTGTCAAGCGATTTGAGAAAGGTCGAACCGTCCCAATAATTGAAGTCGGGTCGTAATATTTTTGTGATTTTACCTTTACCTACTGTTTTCGCACCTTCTCTTGTTTCAAATTCCTGTCCGACAAAAAATTGTCCAACGTGAAAGTCTGTGCTTAATGTTTGCAAATAAACTTTTACTGTCTCGCCAGGATTACAAATTTCCTTGTCCAAGAATTGTTGTGTTGCATCCCAGTCTTTTCCGTTATAGTAAAACTGTCCACGATAACCATTTCCCACAGCAGTCTTTCGTCCACCTTCTTGTTCAGTCAAGTAGTAGATGTCAGCTTCAAGTTCTGGCTGTCGAAGTTTATGTTTATCTGTGTCGTTCATAGAGTTGCCCATAACGTTTGGCGGCTACTGGCCGTTGGGCTTTCGGAGCATCAACTGTCTATAACCTCAAATGTTTATTTAAAGATACCCAAGTTTTTTAGCCGCCGCAAATTAAATTTCGCGAAGCGACCTTGTTAATAGCGCGCGGCGATGACCCTCGTCTGCCCAATGGCCAGTAGGTGCTGTTATGTGTAGTTAATAGATTATTTTTTTAAAGGTCTTAACATCAGGTCGTCGATAATTTCGTACTCTTTGTTACACCATTCTTTGTCACCGGGAAGAGGAGGAAGAGGCATCCAATGTGTGACTTCAGGATTACCAAGTGTTGTTTTCTTTGGAAAGAGATCTCCTCTTTGATTTCGATATATTGTATCTATAACGCTATCCAATTTTGTTAGTTCAGCGCCGTCACTTATTATTATGGAAATGAGTTTAAACAAACCTTCAAGCGCTGGCTTAACATTTTTCATTTCAAGTCTTTTTGCGCTATGAATAAATTCATTTCTTGTTTTCCTAGCATTGTTTAGCAAGTCGTATAATTCAATAGGTATAACGGCTTTTTGATACAACATTTCGATTTTGTTTGAACTTGTCCACGTTCTGTGATCTTTAAGAAAATCTTTCCTGCCTTCAATTTTTATCTTGGTTGAAATGTCAAGCATGTGTCTTTTCCAAAGTATATTTATTATTTGCTCTATTGATGTCCACAAGAAAATTAGACTTTCTGCCCACTCATGAGTTACAAACTTTGAAGTCCCTCCGAGAAGTAAACTGGGATTCAAATCTTTTATTTTCTGAAAAATTTCTTTACCTTTTTTATAGGAATCCTCAAATTCGGCAATCGATATTTCTTGGGGGTTAAGTAATCGAATTGCACCAAGAGCGCCGATGATTTTAGATCGAATAGAGGAATGAAACTCTGCTAAAGAGCCACTTCCTCCATGAAATCGCACATATCCGTCAAGGGTTAAGCTACCATAACTTATGTCTGTTGGATGTACAGCTTCGGAATAAATGCCGCCAAGCATTAATATTCCTAATGTTTCATTGAATTTATTGAGCGCTTGCTCACGTGAAGCATAATCTGGAACTGCTGGCAAAATGAGACTGCCATCGAAGCCTATTCCAAGGGAAAATGGATTGATTCCGATGTCAACATAGGTCGACATTCTATTCAGCTTGACGTAATCGTACGTTCTATTATTTATTTGCTCCAAAGTCGGATTCCATATGTCTCCGTCTCTTAGCACAAGTCGAAATGGTGCGCAATTTCCAATTATTACTGGAATGGTTTTTAATTCTCTGACTGGCTTTTTTCCCATGTCTTAATTACACATAACTTGTTTATACTCGATAAAAATATTCCCTTTATAATAACCGTTGGTTGTATAGGCGAATGTTTTTAGCGTTATTCAAATTTAATGTTTTTTTATAAAGTATCAAACGGCGATACTATATTTTGTATTGCGTTTGTACTTACGTGTGTATAAATTTCGGTGGTTTTACTACTATTATGGCCCAATAATTCTTGTATATAGCGTAAATCTGTACCAGATTCTAATAAATGTGTGGCATAACTGTGTCTTAACCAATGTAAGGTTACGGGCTTTACTATTTTTGTTTTTAGTAAACTTTGTTTTAATACTTGTTGCAGGCTCCTGGCATCATATTGCGTGCCTTTAACCTGCCCTTCAAACAACCAATTTAATGGTTTATAAACCGTATAATATTCTCTTAACATTACTAAAATTGAATTGCTCAATGGCACAATTCTATCTTTTTTGCCTTTGGCCAACTTTATAATAACTAAGTTTCTTTTCGAATCAATATCTCCTACTTTTAAATTAAGTAATTCGCCACACCTTAAACCACAACTATATATTAAACTTAACATGGTTTTGTGTTTTAAATTGGCGTGTGCTGTTAAAATTAATTTTACCTCAGCTTTACTTAATACATTAGGTAATTTTTTTTCGCGCTTTGGTCTTTGAATGTTATCAATTTCGAGTTTTTTATTTTCTATTTTTTTAAAATATAATTTTATGGCGTTTATTATTTGATTTTGATAGGATGTTGATAGTTTGTTTTTTATAATATAATCGTTATTAAAATTAATTACGTGTTGGTTACTAATTTCATTAATTGGTGTGTTTTGATAATAAAGCAAAAATTGTTTTAACGCCTCTCTGTACGTATCTATGGTGTTTTTACTGTATCTTATTGTGCTCATCCATTTTGTAAAATAAGCTATTTGGGTGTTTGTGGTGTTTATATTTTCTGCGTTAATAGCCGTTTTATTGGTTAATAAAAAACGTTCTCTGTTTTCTTTACTGTTTGGTATATGCCAAGCTTTTAATGTTGCGCTCCACTTACGCCCTTTAATCTGCTTAATTTGTGTTTCTAGTTCTGAGTTTTGTTCACAATAAAAAACTATTCTACTTTCGCCTTTGTGATTAATTAGTTGAGGTGAATTCATTCACTCAAAAATAATACAAATTGTATCAATTGGTTGCTACAAAACATAGCTTCGCTAACCTTAGTCCCATAAAACTACTACGGAAATAAAATAAATATAGTAATTTAAAAAGAAATTAGAAAGTTTTTGTAAAATTTTAATTTGCTAAAAATTAACCGGTTATAAAAAACTTTTAACATTAAATAGTTTGTCTATTGCTTGGTTTAATGCAATTACACCATTTGCAGCAGTTGCTTGTATGTGGGTTAGATTTTTTACATAATCTAAATTAAATGTTCCGGGGTCAACCAAAATTTTTGGTGTATAAGCACTAACGTAGGTTAATAAATTTGCTGCTGGATATACACTTAACGATGTACCAACCACAATAAATAAATCCGTAAATTCTGTTTGTTTATAAGCATTGTCCATTTCTGGAACATCTTCGCCAAACCAAACAATGTGCGGCCTTAGTTGCGATTTTAATTCGCATAAATCTCCTAACTCTAAGGTGTCTTTTTTTATTGTATAAATTAATTCGGGGTTAATTGTACTTCTGGCTTTAGTTAACTCGCCATGTAAGTGTAAAACATTTTTACTGCCAGCACGCTCATGCAAATCATCAACATTTTGTGTAATTACATTTACATTATATTCCTTTTCTAAACTTGCAATAAATATATGCATAGCGTTTGGCTGTGCATTAAGTAATTGTTTTCGTCTTTCGTTATAAAATTTTAAAACCAATTCTTTATTTTTAATCCAAGCTTCGGGTGTTGCAACATCTTCTACTTTATGGTTTTCCCATAAGCCATCAGCATCTCTAAACGTTTTTATTCCACTATCTGCACTTACTCCTGCACCAGTAAAAACAACTATATTTTTTTTACTCATTAATTACTTTGTAAGCGTAATATCATATTTTTTACAAACACTATCTAACCCAACACGCCACTCTTCAATTAAAACTCTACCTTTGGTTAAACATTCATTTGCATTAATAATTAAGGCTGTATCTTGCTTTTCTAAAGCTTCCGAAATTAATTCAAACCCTTTTAGTTGTAAGTTTGCGCCTTCAATATATTTTTTATTTAAATTACTAATTTCGGGTTGTGTTAATTCTGTTTGAAATTTTTGCAACTCTTTACAAAAGGTTGTGTAATTAGGCTTAACGTCTGATTGTATTGTTAAATACATAAGCGAATCGTTTTTATAATTTGTACCGCTTACCTGCTCATAGGCTCTAATGGCTTTTGTTTCCCAACCAGAGGCAACAATAATTTTATTATTTACATAATCTAAAAGTTCGGTTTTTGTTGGGTTTGAACAACTAAAAAATCCTAAAACCAAAGCTATCAATAAAATTTTTTTCATTTTTAAATTAATTAGTGAATTACCAAATATACTTATTTTAACGTTATTTCAAGTAATATTAATTACCTTATTTATTTATAATTTCAAGCAACACAACATTTTCTACATGTGCTGTTTGCGGAAACATATCAACAGGTTGTGTTTTAATTATTTTATACACGTTACGCATTAAATCCAAATCTCGGGCTTGTGTGCTTGGGTTGCAGCTAACGTAAACGATTTTTTTTGGTTTTACCTTTAATAAAACCTCAACTACCTCGGGCGCCATACCGGCTCTTGGTGGATCTGTTATTACCACATCTGGTTGCCCATGCGTATTTATAAATTGCTCGTTTAAAACATTTTTCATGTCGCCGGCAAAAAAACTTGTGTTGGTTATTTGATTAATTTCTGAATTTACTTTTGCATCGCTAATTGCATCTTCAACATATTCAATTCCAATAACTTTTTTACAAAACCTTGCAATAAAGTTTGCTATAGTTCCGGTGCCTGTATATAAATCATACACGGTTTCATTTCCTTTCAATCCCGCAAAATCTCTTGTAATTTTGTAAAGTTCAAAAGCTTGTTCAGAATTGGTTTGATAAAAACTTTTTGCACTTATTCTAAATTTTAAGCCTTCCATTTGCTCTGTAATATAAGGCGTGCCATAAAAGGTGTGTAACTCTAAATCGTTTAAAGTATCATTACCTTTTGGATTATGAGTATATTGTAGGCTTGTTATAGTTGGAAAATTATTTTTAATATAATTTAAAAGCTTAAACAATTCGTTTTCTAAATATTCAAAAACGCTTAACACCACCATGGTTTCGCCTGTACTTGTAGTACGTATCATTAAGGTGCGTAAAAAATTTTGTTTGTCTCTAATTTGAAAAAAGCTTAAATTGTTTTGTAACGCATATTGCTTAATAGAATTTCTTATCTCATTACTTAATCCTTTTTGTAAAAAACAATGTTCAATATCCAACACCTTATCAAACAAACCGGGTATATGAAACCCAAGCGCGTTTTTATTTTCTATTTGTTCAGCATTTTTTATTTCATCATTGGTAAGCCATTTTTTGTTTGAAAAAGAAAATTCTAATTTGTTTCTATAATAATATTTTTCTTTGTTTCCGAGTATAGGCTTAATTTCATCAAACTCTAATTTTCCAATTCTTGTAAAAGCATCAAAAACATATTTTTGTTTAAAATACAATTGTTTTGAGTAATTAAAATTTTGCCATTTGCAACCGCCACATGTGCCAAAGTGTTTGCACGCAGGCTCCACCCTATCTTCTGAAAATTTATTAATTTGATAAACCTTTCCTTCGGCAAAACTGTTTTTTTTTCGATGTACCATTACATCAACCCTATCGCCAGGAACAGCTCCTTCTATAAACACAACCAAGCCATCTTGTTTGGCAATGGCTTTACCTTCTGTGCTTATATCAACCACTTCTAAATCGTTTATAATATAATTTTTCTTTATCTTGCTCATATAAACCCTAACTAAAATTAATTTACAAAATTAACCATTTTAATGAACGAACTACTCCATAGCGCAATTAAGGCGGCAATAAATGCTGGCCACGACATTTTAAAAATTTACGATACTAATTTTAAGGTTGAAATTAAACTAGATAACACGCCTGTAACCCTAGCAGATAAGGCGGCATCAAAATCAATTATAAATTCTCTCTCTAGCTTTAATATTCCTTTTATTTGCGAAGAAGAAAATATTGAAAATTATGAAACACGAAAAAATTGGCAAAAACTTTGGTTAATAGACCCCCTAGATGGTACAAAAGAATTTATAAAACGTAACGGCGAGTTTACTGTAAATATTGCATTAATTGAATACGATAAGCCGGTAATTGGCGTAATTTACTCGCCTGTTTTTAAAAATTTATTTTTTGCGTTAAATGGTTTAGGTAGTTTTAAAATTAATCCGCACAACGTTATAAGTCTTATAAATACTAATAAATTAGATTGCTTTAAAACAATTTTAAATTCTGCTCAACAACTTCCAACGGTTAATAAACCAAAAAATTATACAGTTGTTGCAAGTAGGTCGCATTTAAGTACTGAATTAAATAGCCATATAAAACAATTAGAAAGTAAAAAAGGCACTATAAATTTAATTAATACTGGTAGTAGTTTAAAAATGTGTTTAGTTGCAGATGGTGAAGCTAACGAATACCCCCGGTTTGGCACCACAATGGAGTGGGATACCGCAGCAGGGCATTGTATTTTAAATAACGCCAACGGAACAATTATAAGAACCGAAACCAATTTACCGCTAACTTATAACAAACAAAATTTAAAAAATCCAAATTTTATAGCAACACAAATAAATGAAAACATTTAGATTTAAAACTTATCTAACAAGCAATGTTGACTCGCTAGAATTAATAAATAAAGAACTATTAAACAATTGCGCAACACAACATTATAAAAAAGGAGAATTTTTGTTGCGTGAGGGCGAGTTAAGTAAAAAATCATACTTTGTTGAAGATGGTTTATTACGACAATTCTCTATTGATGATAAAGGAAAAGAACATATTATACAATTTGCTCCTGAAAATTGGTTTATGGCCAACAGAGAGGGCGAGTGTTTTAATTTACCATCATCCTATTACATTGAAGCGGTTGAAAACACAACGGTGTTTATAATTGAAAAAGAATTAATTGATAAATTAGCATTAACCAATTCGCTCTTTTTAAATTTTAATATTCAATTATTACACAAACACATTGCCAGCTTACAAAAACGCATTACACAACTACAAAGTAAAACAGCTAAAGAGCGTTATTTAGATTTTATAAACACCTATCCCGATGTTTTAATGCGTGTACCTCAAACTTATGTTGCTTCATACCTTGGTATTACTCCAGAAAGCCTAAGCAGAGTAAGAAAAGAAATAAGTATAACTAAATAATACCAATTGTAATTAAAAAATAGTTTTGCACTATTTTATAATTTTACAATGGTAATGCCGCCTCCAAGAAAACTTGTTTCTGATTATAGGAAAAGCTGTTAAAGCAAAGCGGTATAAAATTTACGTCGATTAAATTTTCAAGAAAAATTAAGAGCGGGCGGGTAGTTCGAAACGCCTTGACTTTTGCTCCACTTTTTGTTAAGAAAAAGTGGAAAAAGAAATATAACTTTTTAAGGGTTGACTAATTATTATTTATGAGCGGTATAATTTCTTAACATACATCAATGCCTCTGTTTTAATTCAATTGTATTTTTGAAGTATTAAAAATTAAAACTATGAAACAAAAAAATGTAGAAATTATTGCTAAACCAGGTACTCCTCATTTTGTGGGTGATGGTTTTAGGGTACATAATTTTATTCCAAGCTACCCTGGAATGAATATGAAAAGAATGGACCCGTTTATTATGTTAGATTACAATTCTAAATATAATTTTCCTCCTTCGCAAATACCAAAAGGTGTTGGCGTACACCCTCATCGTGGGTTTGAAACCGTAACCATTGCTTATCAAGGAAAAGTAGAACATCACGATTCTTCGGGCGGTGGCGGTATAATTGGAAGAATTTCACGAAACAGAATGGAGTAAAAAAGGTGGTATTTTTCAAATGGTACAACTTTGGGTTAATTTACCCGCTAAAGATAAAATGAGTGCACCAAAGTATCAATCCATAATTAATAGCGAAATGGCAAAAGTAAACCTGCCTTTAAACGCAGGCGTAGTTGAGGTAATTGCTGGTGAATTTAACGGAACAAAAGGGAGCGCAAGTACGTTTAGTCCACTTAATATTTTAAATGCTAACCTTAACAAAAACGGAAAAATAAGTTTTAATATTCCAAATAGCTACAACACCGCTTTATTGGTTATTGAGGGCGAAGTAATTGTTAATGATACTGAAAAAGTTGAAACAGATCATTTAGCTTTAATGGCAAACGATGGCGAAAATTTTACAGTACAAGCAAATGAAAACGCAATTGTTTTGGTTTTAAGCGGCCAACCATTAAACGAGCCCATTGCGGCACACGGCCCTTTTGTAATGAATACCCAACAACAGTTAATTGATGCGTTTAACGATTATAACACAGGTAAATTTGGTTATTTAGAAGATTAAAGTTTTAAGTATTAAAACCTTATTGTTTTGTGTTTTCTTTTCTTAGTAAATACCATATAAAATTGTTAATTTTATACCTTAATTATTTTAATTAACATGGAAAAATTTGATGTAACTGTTATAGGCTCTGGCCCTGGTGGATATGTTGCTGCAATACGTTGTGCACAATTAGGAATGAAAACTGCATTAATTGAAAAATATGCTACCCTTGGTGGCACTTGTTTAAACGTTGGTTGCATCCCTTCTAAAGCATTATTAGATTCGTCTGAACATTATTTTAATGCCGTAAATCATTTTGAAGAACATGGTATTGAAGTAAAATCACCAAAAGTTAACATCAAACAAATGATTGAACGTAAACGAGGTGTAGTAAAAATGACCTGCGATGGTATTAATTATTTAATGAAAAAAAATAACATTACCGTTTTTAATGGTGTAGGTAGTTTTGATTCTAAAACAGTAATTAATATTACCGATAGCAGTGGTAAAAAACAACAAATAGAATCATCAAAAACAATTATTGCCACAGGCTCTAAACCTTCATCTTTACCAGGAATTACCATTGATAAAAAAAGGATTATTACCTCAACTGAAGCGTTAGAATTACAAGAAATTCCAAAACACTTAATAGTAATTGGTGGTGGAGTAATTGGTTTAGAATTAGGTAGTGTTTATGCGCGTTTAGGTGCAAAAGTTTCGGTTGTTGAATTTATGGATCGTTTAATCCCAACTATGGATGCCGCATTAGGTAAAGAACTTCAAAGGGTTATGAAAAAAGACCTTAAAGTTGAGTTTTTTATGAAACACAAAGTTGAAAGTGTTGTTGTAAAAGGTAAAGATGTAACAGTAGCTGCAGATAATGGTAAAGGTGAAAAAATAGAAATTAAAGGAGATTATGTATTAATGGCTGTTGGCCGAAAACCATACACCGAAGGGTTAAACCTTGAAAAAGCAGGTGTTAAACTAGATGAACGCGGTAGAGTTGCCGTTGATACACACTTAAAAACGAATATAGAAAATATTTATGCAATTGGAGATGTGGTTGTAGGAGCAATGCTTGCGCATAAAGCAGAAGAAGAAGGGGTTTATGTTGCAGAACAAATTGCTGGTCAAAAACCACACATTAATTATAATTTAATTCCGGGTGTTGTTTACACTTGGCCCGAAGTTGCTGCTGTTGGTTTTACCGAAGAACAATTAAAAGAAAAAGGTATAAAATATAAAACTGGTTCTTTTCCGTTTAAAGCAAGTGGTAGAGCCCGCGCAAGTATGGATACTGATGGTTTTGTAAAAGTTTTAGCTGATGAAAAAACAGATGAAATTTTAGGTGTTCATATGATTGGTCCTCGCACCGCTGATATGATTGCAGAAGCTGTTGTAGCTATGGAATACAAAGCTAGCGCCGAAGATATTTCGCGTATTTGCCACGCACATCCAACATTTACCGAAAGCTTAAAAGAAGCCGCCTTAGACGCTACAGGGAAAAGAGCTATTCACATTTAAAATTTTAATAATGGACTATCCCAACTGCCCAAAATGTAAAGGTATAAATACTTATGTTTACGATGAGGTTTATACTTGCCCTGATTGTTTTAACGAATGGACTAATGATGAAATCCCTGTTGAGGTTACAGAAACTAAATTTATAGTTAAAGATGTAAATGGCAATGTTTTAAAAAACGGCGATAGTGTAGTAACTATAAAAACCTTACCCGTAAAAGGTTCGTCACAATCAATAAAAGCAGGAACAAAAGTTAGAAACATAAAATTGGTTGATAGCGACCACAATATTGATTGCAAAATTGAAGGGTTTGGTGCAATGGCATTAAAAAGCGAGTTTGTAAAAAAATGCTAATTTTATTTTAATACTTAATCTGCTTTATATTCTGTTTTGTGGGTTTCGTTATCTTTTTCAATATTATCAGTATCATCATCAGAATCTTTTAACTCATAACTTTTTTCCTTTTCTAAATTAACATTAACTATAACAGGAGGAGGCGTTGGCTGACTTACCCAAACACCAGCATTCCAAAAATAATAATGGTTGCGCCAATTATCCCAGTATAAATTATATTTTGGAAAAAATATCCATCGCCTATTATAACTATAAGCAGGACGCCATACCGGATGATAAACCACAACTTTACGAGGGCGATATGCGCTTTTATATACAACTACGTGTCTTCTGTGTATATGGTTTGGGCGATTTACAACACGCACCCTTTTTTGTGAATACGAATTTGTAAACCAAAAAAGAAAAACAAAAAACAATAATTTATATTTCATAAAAAGAATTTAAAACTTAGACTTAAAAAATTAAAAAAGGTTTAAAAACAATTTAAACTAAATTATTATTTACTTTAGGTTGTTTTATTATAGTAGAGTTAGTGTTAAACTAAAAGAAAAGGAGGCTTTTAACCCCCTTTTTCTATTTACAGCAAGAACAGCCACAACCACAATTTGAGCCGGTGCAATTGTTACCACATGTACATTTGTTGCAAGTGCAGTTTACGTTACCACAGTTGCTTTTTGCTTTGTTTGTTTCCATAATTTTTGTTTTTTAATTCGACATTTATTTGTCTATACAAAGGTACGGCAACAACCCCGTTTAATGTTTATGGAATTTTTGGAAGAGTTTATGAGATTTACAGTTCCTCAATATTCTTACGTTTGTGATTTTTTAATGTTTTGAAATAAGAAGGTGTTAACCCAGTAATTTTTTTAAATTGACTTGATAAATAAGCCACACTACTATAACCTAAACGATCAGAAATTTCGGAAAGAGAAAGCTCGTTGTAAACTAACAATTCCTTTACTTTTTCGATGCGTTGTGCTATAAAATATTTCTCAATAGTTGTACCCTCAACCTCCGAAAAAAGATTACTTAAATAGGTATAATCATAATGAAGTTTATCCGCAATAAAGTTAGAAAGATTAACTTTTATATTACTGTTAGAATGGTGAATAAGTTTTACAACTTCGTTTTTTATTTTCTCAATAATTCTACTTTTTTTATCACCAATAAGTTCAAAGCCATAGTTTTTTAATCCGTTATTTAAATTTTCTAATTGCTTAGCCGTTAGTTCATTTTTAACTTGAATTTCACCAAGTTCAACAGAAAGAAAATCAATGCCTAACTTAACAAGCTCATCTCGTACAATCATTTTGCAACGGCTACACACCATATTTTTTACATATAATGTCATAAGTTGTGTAAAAGTACAGTTTTATTGCTAAACTTTAATGTGGTAAAATTCTAAACCTTAATCTATGTTTAAACTAAAAAAATCAGCCTCTAAATATTGTTTTGTTTTTATTTGCTTTAACAATTTAAACCCATTATCATAAAACACTTTGTTATACATAGGGTTCATATAAACAACAATTATTTTTTTTGTAGTAACTTGTTTTATTGCTTTTAAAACTTGTGTTAAAACAAAATTATTAAAAGGGTTAAATAAAAAATAAACTGTAATGTTGTTTTGATACACATAATCCGTTGCGTTAACAACGCTAAACGTTACCTCAACATTAGCAAGCTTTGCATTCGTTTTAGCTAAAGCTATTAATTCCGAATCTAAATCTATTCCTATAATTTTTGTAAATCCTAATTTGGCGGCAACAATACATGCTCTGCCCTTTCCGCATCCAATATCAAAAAAAACAGCATTAGGTAAAATTTCATTTGCTTCTTTAATGGCTTTTTCAAGAATTAAATAGTTTGCGCCTTGGTAATGAAAATTTAACGCCGAATTACTTGCTTTAATTCCTGTGGTGTTAATTTTATATTTTTTTTCAGCTTTAGTTTCATAAAAAATTATATGTAATGTGTTTATTAAACCTCTTAAATAAATAGATCTAAAAAAATAATAAATGTTTAATAAAATTTTCAATTTTTATTTATTGTGGTGTAAAAGTAGTATCTTCAATTTAATTAAACTATAAATCAATGTCAAAAATAAACCTTCAGTCAGTTAACGATTATATAAAAACGGTTGAGCCCACTAAAAAAGAGGCGTTTGAAAAACTAAGAGCAACATTATTAAAAAATCTTCCTAAAGGATTTGAAGAATGTATTAATTACAATATGCCCTCGTTTGTGGTGCCTTTAAAAACATATCCTAAAGGTTACCACTGTAATACACTATTACCATTACCTTTTATAAGTATAGCCGCTCAAAAAAATTTTATTGCGTTATACCACATGGGTTTATATGCAAACAAAGAGTTGTATGAATGGTTTATAGCTGAATATCCAAACCATTGTAAAAGTAAGTTAGATGCAGGAAAAAGCTGTATTCGATTTAAAAAAACAGATGATATTCCTTTTAATTTAATTAAAGAGCTCGTTAAAAAAATGAGTGTTAACGATTGGATTGCTTTGTACGAAAAATCATTTTTAAAATAATTAATCGCTCCTAAAAAACGGCAGGTTTGTGCATGCATGCTATCAAAAACAATAAAACCATAATCATCCCTTATCAGTTGGAAAATTTTTAAAGAAGCTTTTTCAAAACATTATTACAATACACACGGATGAATTGAACGGCTAACTTCTGAGGCACAACAATTAAGATTTAAAAAAATTTATATACCTTCACACAACCTAAAAGGACTTGATGTTAAACATTATAAATTTGAAATTGTTGCAGTAGCAAAAATGGAAAAAGTGTTTGATGGGTTGTTTGGGTGATATGTAATTTTAGTATAATGAAACAGATTTTTGCAATAATTTTATGCTTTATTTCAAGCGCTTTATTTTCGCAGTTAGATAGTATAACCCAAGTTTATAAAAACACAAAAAGCGATACCACAAAGGCAAAAATTCTTGTTTATTTTTCGGAATATTATGGTAAAATAAATGTAGATACCGTAAAGTATTTTGTAACAAAAGCCATTGAAATATGCGATAAAAATATACCCAATGCAAATGCCATTGATAAAAAAAATTTTAAGCTATTTAAAGCTACCGCCTTGCTTAATTTTGCATTTTATTACAGCAAAAAAGGAATATTTGATAGCTCAATGTATTATTATAACAATAGCTTAAATCTTTATAAGGAGATTGATAATCAAAAAATGTATGCGCAAGCATTAAGAGAACTTGGGTATGTTTATAGTTGCAAAGGCGATAATGTTAAGGCTCTAGATTATTATTACAAAAGCCTTAAATTACAAGAAAAAATTAATGATATTGATGGAATAACGATTACTAGAAATAATATTGCTACTATTAATTTTAGTTTAGGAGAATATGATAAAGCCCTAAAAGAGTTTTTAATGTGTGTAACTCTTCAACAAAAAATAAATAATTTAGAAAATACAGCTTTGTATTTAAGCAATATAGGTTATGTGTATGCCGTTAAATTAGATTCAGCTAAAGCAATGGAATATTATAGACAATCGTTAGCAATCAGGCAAAAAATTAACGACAAAAGTGGTATTTATATATTATATAATAATATAGGCCTTTTGCACAGTAAATATAATAATTACTCAGAGGCCTTAAAGTATACCTTATTAAGTTTAGAAACAGCCATTGAGCTTGGTGCAACAGAAGATATTTCGCTTTTAGAAAATAATATCGGAAACCACTACAAAAAATTAAATAATTGGCCTAAGGCTTTTGAATATATAAATCGAGGATACGAACACGCCAAACAAGTTAATAAAGCTCAGAATTTATATGTTTGTTTAACGAATATGGTTGATATTAGTGAAAAAATGGGGAAATATAAAGAGGCATTAAAATTTCAAGTAATGGCACATAATCTTAAAGATAGTTTAAATAATGAGAGTCTAAAAAAAGAGTCTTACAAAAAAGAATTAGATTTTGATTACTCAAAGAAAAAAGCAATAGATAGTTTACAGATTGTTGCCAACAAAAAAATTACAGAAGCAAAATTTAAACAAGAAAAAACACAACGATATGCTTTATATGGAGGTGTTTTTACGTTGATATGTGTAGCTATATTTATTTTTAATCGTTTACAAGTTTCCAAAAAACAAAACTTTATTATCGAAAACCAAAAATTAGAAGTTGAATTAAAAAACGAAGAAATTACTCATCAAAAAGATTTGGTTGAAGAAAAACAAAAAGAAATTATTGACAGTATTAATTATGCCAAACGAATTCAACAAGCCGTACTAACTGGCGAAGATGTGTGGAATAAAATTTCGAAAGATCATTTTATTTTATTTAAACCAAAAGATATTGTAAGTGGCGATTTTTATTGGGCTTATAATACACCAAATGGACGTTCAATATTTGCGTTAGCTGACTGTACAGGGCATGGCGTACCAGGAGGTTTTATGAGCATGTTAGGTAATAGTTTTTTAAATGAAATTGTTATTGAAAACAAACTTTTTAAAGCAGATGAAATTTTAAATAAACTACGTTCTAAAATCATAATGGCATTGGAACAAAAAGGTGGAGAACAACAAAAAGATGGAATGGATATGACGTTGTGCGTGTGGAATAAACTAGAAAACACACTTGAGTTTTCAGCAGCAAATAATCCATTGTGGATAGTGAGAGATGAAAATTTCATTGAATACAAAGCTGATAAAATGCCAATTGGTACTTATTTAGAAGAAGATAAGCCTTTTACCGCTACGCTTATTCAATTACAAAAAGGCGACATGATATATTTAAGTACTGATGGATTTGCAGATCAATTTGGAGGTCCAAAAGGGAAAAAGTTGAAATACAAAACAATGATTGAGCTATTAGTTAAAAATAGTCATCAAGATATGATAACACAAAAACAATTATTAGAAGAATCATTAGTAAATTGGCAAGGGATACACCATCAAGTTGACGACGTATCTGTAATTGGAATTAAAGTATAGTTAATTAAAAAGGGGAGTTTCTTTTTTAAAATAATTACCTTTCAAACACATTATAAACCCTGCCCTGTCGCCAATAATCAACTGCAAAATACCACTGATCTTTATAAAACTGACTTCTCTCTAAAATAAAATCATTAGTGCTAAAGGGGTTTTGGGTTTTATAAAACGTAAATCTAAATGCGTTTGGATTGTTTTCAATACCGTAAAGCCAAGTTTCGCCCCTGCTGTTTTTATATATTTGTGTTGGTTTTCCAAAAACAATAAATATCATTCCTCTATCTGTTTTCCACCCTTTATTATAGCTTGTGTATAGTTTATTACTTTCTTTAACCCTGTTGTAATAACGTTTTAATAATTCTTTAGCCCTTTCGTTGCTTCCACCTAATGCTAACCAAAATTTATCAATTGCTGTTTTATAATCTGTTGTGTTTGTACACGTTTCATACTCTTGTTTTGTCATAATATACCTTGTGGCTAAAACCATTTCTTTATTGTTGCTAATTCCAGGAAAAGCCTCATCAAAAGTATAAAGGGTTAAGCCTTCGTTGTTATCTTCGCCAAACCTTATGTGGTAAAAGCCATTTTCGGGCATTATAATATTAAAATTAGAATTAGAAATGCTTACTACAAAGCTACTATCTGGTTTATATTTTAATTCCTCAATTGGTTTATTAGAAAAAGGCGGTAAAGCAATGGGTAAATCAGAAAAAAAACAATCAACTGTTGCTGTATTTATAATACTTGTGTTTAACGAAATATTTACATTTTGTAAAGCTAAAAATGCATTTTTATAAGAAATTTTACCGTTGGTTGTAGTTAAAAAATTTTGTCTCGATAAATGATTTTTTCTGTTTATGTTAAGCGATTGGTTATAATGTGTTTTTTTATTTTCGTCCGTTACAATTAGCTCTAACACATAATTGTTTCCGTTTTGTGTACTAAGTTTAAAACTAAGCGGAATCTGTTTGTTTCTTATTTGTTCATCTTCTTTATCAATAAATTTAAAAGAGGCGCTATCAATAATTTTTTTAATGTTGTTTTCGTTATATAAAGCATATTTTATTTTAAGTTCAGCATAAAAATTAACTGTTGTATCGGGTCTTTTGTAAATTAAATTTTCATTATCAATAGTTAAGTAAACCGTAGTTGTAGTTTCTGAATTGTTAAACAAAACAGAATTAACTTGTAACAAATCGTTATCTGGGTTTGAAATAGATTTTGTTGGTTTATCAACATACCTATTTCGTTTTGAAACACAGGCGCCAAAAAAACTAAAAAAAACTAAACAGATTATTAAAAAGCGCATTACACAAAGGTATAAAAACTTATATTTGTTTATGCAAATTAAAAACAATTGGTTAAAATTTTTAGGTCTTATCCTAATTTTAATTTTTGTTTATGTGTTTTTTAAAATTGTAATTTATTTAAGCGTTGCTACGGTTTTATTTTTAGTAGCTTACCCCTTAACCTACGCTTTAGAAAAAATAAAAATTGGGAAGTTTAAACTGCCCGATAGCTTAGCGGCTACAATTACATTAATTTGTATTGTGGGAATAATTACATTAATTTTTTATACAATTATTCCTCCTCTTATTATTGAGGCTAAAAATTTATCAAAATTAAATTTTTACGATGTGTTACATAATATTTTACAACAATATCCAAAAATTCAAAATTTACTTTATAGCATAAGCTCTGAGCAAGATATTAAAATTAGTTTATCGGCACAATTAAGCCAATACACAAGCACAAACAACTTAACCTATTTGCTTAATAACATTACCGGTTATGCAGGAACTATTATTGGAGGAATAACATGTGTTTTGTTTATTACGTTTTTCTTTTTAAAAGATGAGTTAATTGTAAAACAAAGTTTAATGGTGTTAACTCCAAGCGGTAAAGAAAAAGAAATGCGCGAAATATTTAGAGTAAGTAAAAAAATGCTAAGTAAATATTTTGCTGGTTTATTTATTGATATGCTCATTGTAAGTGTTTTAGTTTTTATTACGCTTACCGTTTTAGGAATTAAAAACGCTTTAATTATTGCAATTGTGGCGGGTACGCTAAATGTTATACCCTACATTGGGCCCGTTATTACACTGTTTTTAGCTATATTTTTAGGTGTAAGCGGATGTATTAGTGCTGGTAGTTACCACTTAATTGGACCAACAATTAATAAAATATTTTTTGCATTAATTACAATTAATTTAATAGATGGGTTTTTAATTCAAACTTATATATTTTCTAATTCTGTAAAAGCTCATCCATTAGAAATTTTTATTGTTACACTTATGGCGGGCACTTTAGGTGGAATTTTTGGAATGGTTATTGCCTTACCGGCATACACTTTAATTAGAATTATTGCTAAAGAATTTTTAACGCACTTAAAGTTTTTTAAAAAAATAAGCGATACAATAGAAGAATAATGAAACACGTATTAAATTTTTTAAAAGAGTTAGAAAACAATAATTCAAAACAATGGTTCGATCTTAATAAAGATGCATATATAAATGCAAAAACTATTTTTGAAAATAAAATTACTGAAGTAATTGATGAACTAAAAAAATTTGATTCCTCTATTGAAAAAAATTTAGAAGCAAAACATTGTGTGTACAGAATTTATAAAGATGTAAGGTTTAGTAAAGACAAAACACCTTATAAAATTAATATGGGCGCAAGTATAAACCCAGGTGGTAAAAAAAGTGGTAAGGCTGGTTATTACATTCACATTCAAAACAACGCTAGTTTTGTTGCTGGTGGAATTTATATGCCTAATCCTTTAGCACTAAATAATATTAGACAAGAAATTGACTATAACAATAAATTTTTTATTAAAACACTATCATCTCCAACTTTTACCACTTATTTTAAAGGGTTAAACACTATTGATAAATTAAAAACAACACCAAAAGGTTACGATGCAAATAACCCAATGATTGAGTATTTAAAACATAAACACTTTATTGCAAGCCACGCACTATCCAATAATGTTATTAAAAGCGAACAATTTGTAACCACTGTTAACGATGCTTTTAAAGCCATTAAGCCTTTAATTCTTTTTTTAAATAACGCCATATAATCTCATTTAATTGTGAATACTCCCTTCATCTATAACTTTAATGTAACACACGATTTTGAACTAAAAATTACAACCTTTTTTGGTTTAGAAGATATACTTGCAAAAGAATTATTAAAGTTAGGTGGAAAAAACATTACTCCATTTAAACGAGGTGTTGCCGTTACTGGCGATATTGGATTTTTATATAAATGTAATTTATGTTTACACACGGCATTAAAAGTTTTAGTGCCAATTACAAAATTTAAAGCCGATAACGAACACCAATTATATGAAAATATTAAAGCCTTACCATGGGAACAATTTATTGATATAAATGACAGCATTCAAATTGAAAGTGTATTAAATACCGAATTATTTACACACAGTTTATTTGTTTCACAAAAAGTAAAAGATGGTATAGTTGATAGGTTTAGAGAAAAAACAGGTAAACGACCAAACGTAGATTTAATAAAACCTAGTTTTAAGCTTTATATACACATTTTTAAAAATGAAATTAGTATAAACCTTGATAGTAGCGGCGATCCTCTATACAAAAGAGGTTATAGAAGCGATATAAACGAAGCGCCTATTAAAGAGGTTTTAGCTGCAGGATTAGTAAAATTAAGTGGCTGGGAACCTCACTTATTGCTTATTGATGGAATGTGTGGTGCTGCAACAATTGCAATTGAAGCGGCTTTAATTGCCAACCAAATACCTCCGGGCTATTACCGTAATGATTTTACTTGTATGAGGTGGCGTAATTTTGATGAAAAATTATACGATACAATATTTGATAGCTCTATTAATAAAATTAAAAACAATTCTGTTCAAATAATTGCAAACGATATACATGCGCCTACTTTAAAAAAAGCACGTACTAATACCATTAATGCAAAAGTTGATGATGTAGTAAAATGCACAAACGAATCTTTTTTTGACATTAAACCCGAAAGAAGCGGTGGAGTAATTATTTTAAACCCTCCTTATGGCGAAAGGTTACCAATTAAAGAAGTAACAGAGCTGTATAAAGAAATTGGTAATAAATTAAAAAAAGATTTTCAAAATTTTAACGCGTGGATAATAACGAGTAATCCTGATGGTATTAAATCTATAGGGCTTCATCCTTCTAAAAAAATACAAATTTATAATGGTGCGCTTGAGTGTAGGTTTTTAAAATACGAATTATATTCCGGTACAAAAAAATTACATAAAGTAAATTCATAAAAAAAGGCCACCATATTTGGTAGCCCTTTTTTCAGTTAACTTGTTGTTATTTTTTTGAACAACATTTTTTACCTTCTTTGTGGCACTCTTCTTTACAAGCATCTCCACATTTACCGCTTTCGCAATTTTCTTTACAAGCTTTATGCGAAACATCTTTGCAGCATTTACCTTCTTTACCCACACATGCTTTTCCTTCGCATCCTTTGGTTTCACAGTTTTTACAGCAATCTTTGTCTTCGCATTTATTTTTTTTACATTTTTCAATACACTCTTTACTGCATTTATCAGTGCAGCAAGCTGGTCTATCGTTATTGTTAATTGTTTTAAAGCTAAAGCTTAATAGGCATACTAATGCCAATAAAATATTTTTCATTGTTTTTTGGTTTTAAATTTTTAAATTGATTTTTAATGCTGTGTTTATTTGTTTTAATAAACACTCTAAAGGTAACACTAAACCAATGGTGGCCTAAAAACAGAACTTAAATAACCAGAAGAAACTGGCTTATTATATAAAAAAACGGTTGAGGCTAATTCTTGATTAAAAAACTGCACTGAAAATGTTTTGTTTAAATAAACAGAAATAACATTAACATGAAACGAAGTTCCTGGTACTTTTTCGCAACAACTGTTTTCGTTACAACAACTTTCTTCTTGCGAAGTTGTCGATTCACAACAGTTTTCTTCACTTTCACAAACTTCTGTTTCGGTTGATTTATTTTCAGTAATGTACATAAAACTCATATTACTTATACTAAAAAGTAAACATATAAAAATTAATATGATATTGTATTTCACTTAAACAAAGATAATAAATTTAACTTACCATTTACATAATTTTTTAGTTAAAATAGTTAAATTTGTGTGTTAAAATTAAAAGCGTTTACACATGAAAGGTCCGTTTTTACACTTAATTTTATTCTTATGTGCGTTTAAACTGTTTTCTCAACAAGTACAAAACAGCAGTTATAACACTATTGGATACATAAAACAAGATGGTGCCGTTCAAAACAGCAGTTATAATACCATTGGATACATAAAACAAGATGGTACAGTTCAAAACAGCAGCTATAACACTATTGGATACATAAAACAAGATGGTACAATTCAAAACAGTAGTTATAACACTATCGGATACATAAAACAAGATGGTACAGTTCAAAATAGTAGTTATAATACCATTGGATACATAAAACAAGATGGTACAGTTCAAAACAGCAGTTATAACACTATTGGATATGCAAAAAACATTAATCCAAATTGGGCTGCAGCTGCAATCTTTTTTTTCTTTTATAGACTAAATTAAATACAGATATGATTAATAAAAAAATAGAAAACGTTGAATATGGTTTAGAAAAAATTTTTGATGGCGCTCAAGATTTTTTACCATTATTAGGTACAGATTATGTTGAATTTTATGTGGGTAACGCTAAACAAGCTGCACATTATTATAAAACAGCTTTTGGGTTTCAATCATTAGCTTATAGCGGTTTAGAAACCGGAAACAGAGAAGCGGCATCTTATGTTTTAGTACAAAATAAAATTAGAATTGTATTAACCACAGCGCTTAACAGCAACTCACACATTGGAGAGCACGTAAAAAAACATGGTGATGGTGTAAAAGTAAATGCCTTATGGGTTGAAGACGCTCGTAAATCTTTTGAAGAAACTGTTAAACGTGGCGCCAAACCATTTATGGAACCAAAAGTTGAAAAAGACGAAAATGGCGAAGTTGTTCGCGCGGGTATTTACGCACCTTACGGCGAAACAATTCACATGTTTGTTGAGCGTAAAAACTATAAAGGTGTATTTTTACCTGGTTATAAAAAATGGGTGTCAGACTATAACCCTAGCCCAGTAGGGTTTAAATTTGTTGATCACATGGTTGCCAATACAGGTTGGAACAGAATGAATGTAGCCATGAAATGGTACGAAGATGTAATGGGTTTTGTGAATTTTTTAAGCTTTGATGATAAACAAATTACCACTGAATATTCTGCTTTAATGAGTAAAGTTATGAGTAATGGTAATGGCCGAATAAAATACCCCATTAACGAACCAGCAAAAGGTAAAAAGAAATCGCAAATAGAAGAGTATATTGATTTTTATGAGGGTGAAGGTGTACAGCACTTAGCTTTGGCAACAGATGATATAATTGAAACTGTTGGCCAATTAAAAGCTCGTGGTGTTGAGTTTTTACCTCCTCCACCTCAAGCATATTACGATGAAATACCTAAACGGTTAGGTGTGCATAAAGATATGATGAAAGAAGATTTAAAAAAATTACAAGAACTTTCTATTTTAGTTGATGCTGACGAAGATGGTTATTTATTACAAATTTTTACCAAACCGTTAGAAGACAGACCAACATTATTTTTTGAAATAATACAACGTATGGGCGCCACCGGTTTTGGAGCAGGAAACTTTAAAGCTTTGTTTGAAAGTATTGAAAGAGAACAAGCCTTAAGAGGAACTTTGTAATTAATTTTTAAAAATAACCACTTTGTGTTGTTGTATATAAGTGAAAGTGGCGTTATTATTTGTGTTTTATTTTAGATGGTAAAAACATAACTTGTTTTTAATTGAGAAGAAATTTTATAAAACCAATTATGTTGTTTTTTAATGTTTGGTTTTTTGCAAAATTTTAAAAACTAATTAAATAGTTAAACTTAAAAACATTTTTTAAACCTTACTTGTTAGATAGTGGCAAGTTACAGGTGACAGACAAAAAACCTACGTTAGACAACAAATTTCAAATCTTATTTAGTTTAAATTAACAATTGATTTCCGCAATTTTAAAACAGTTTTTTTGAACCTAAGCCTGTATATCCCACTAAAACCGGAAGACCTAACCGCAAACATCTTTAAACTTGTCGACCTAATCTCAGGGGGCACATCATTTGGTTTCAAACTAAAATTCAATAGATTTGTAATAACTAAAAAACATAAATATGAATTTCATTTGGCTTATTGCATTTGTTCTCTATTTTGGGCTAACATATTTAATCGCTAAATATATTGGCACTCACAGACAAATTGGATATAGTAACTCTATATATTGGTGTATATTACTAAGTCCTATAATTGGTTTCATTATGGTTTTGTCAAGTCCAAAACTTACAGAGAAAATCCAATAATAGAATGAATAAACGACTGAAAAAAATATTAATAATATTAGGAGTTTTAATTATATTAATTACATTAATTTACTTTTCAGTATTCTATTCTACAAAATATTGGTTTAGTAACAACTATAATTTTGGGAAATATAATTTATATACAAATTCAGTTTTTGACAATTCAAATGAATTTCTAAATCAAATTGACCAAAGATTAAAAGCATGCGAACTTTATGACCAGAATATAGAACATGATATTTATATATTTTCATCGGAAAGTACGTTTAAATTTTATGCGACAATTGCGGGCTCAGGATATCCAGCACAAGGCTTTAATATGCGCGCTTTTAATAAAATTTATATATCTAAACCTTTTATTGAACAAGTACATTCCGACCGAAAAACAGCTAATAAAATAGTACTGTATTCCGCTATGGAGGGAAATATACAAGAAACGATTTGTCATGAAATAATACATTCGTTCGTTAATAAAAAACTTGGTGACAAGAAAGCAGCCGAACTCCCTACTTGGAAACAAGAAGGTTATGCTGAATACGCTTCAAATATTTACCCAAAGCAAACCGACAGTACATATAATTTTAAAAATAGGGTCGCTCTTTATAATGATACATCTTTTTGGGAAGGAAATCAATTTGTATTCGAGTATTATGAATCAGAAATTCTTGTAGAATTCTTGATTGATATTAAAAAAATGACATTCAAACAATTAATGGCTGACTCCTTTACTTATGAAATGGCAATGAAAGAACTAAGTGAATACAAGTTTAATACAATAGACAAGTAACCAGCCCCTAACAGCAAACAATTGAACAATGCGGGCTGACGTATAAATTTTTTGCTTACATTTTTTGCCTGCTTCGCAGAAATTATTATTTTTATGTAAGCAAAAAGTGAGCATGGTGTTTCAATAAAAACATTTCGTCGTTTAGAAAGCGTAATGTTTCAAAAACGCACTGTGCAAGCTTACAAACTGTGCAACAAATTAAACTCAGTATTTTTACTAAATTCAATCCTTTTATAATTTAATGCTTTTTAAATGCAAACTATTTTACCTTTTTTATTAGCAATGATTTTAGCGGTGGTTCTGCTAGAAATGTGGGCAACTAAGTTAAAAGTAGCCTATCCTATTGTTTTGATTATTGCCGGTTTAGTAATAAGTTTTATTCCTTGTTTACCGAAAGTAAAAATAAACCCAGACTTAATATTCTTTATTTTTTTACCCCCCTTATTATTTGAAGCTGCTTGGGGAATTTCGTTTAAAGAAATGAAAAAGTGGTGGCGAATTATTGGTAGTTTTGCTTTTTTAGTGGTGTTTTTCACAGCTCTATCGGTTGCTTTGGTTACTAATTATTACATTCCTGGGTTTACAATTGCATTAGGTTTTTTATTAGGAGGAATAGTATCTCCGCCAGATGCCGTAAGCACAGGGGCTATTATGAAATTTGTAAAAATTCCTAAATCCACAAAGGCTGTTTTAGAAGGAGAGAGTTTGTTAAATGACGCATCTTCATTAATTATTTTTAGGTTTGCTTTGGTAGCTGTTGGCACCGGGCAATTTGTTTGGCAGCAAGCGGCAGTAAGTTTTTTGTGGATGGTTTTGGGTGGCGCAGCTATAGGCATAATTATTGCTTGGTTATTTGTAAAAGCGCATAAATATTTGCCAACCGACGCACCATCTGATGTAGCTTTAACATTAATTGAGCCTTATTTTATGTATTGGATAGCAGAGCAAGTACACGCTTCGGGAGTATTGGCAGTTGTAAGCGGGGGTTTGTATATGTCAGCTAAACGATTGGTATTTTTAAACAGCGCAAGTCGTATTAGGGGCTTTAGTGTATGGGAAAGTTTTGTGTTTATTTTAAATGGTATTGTTTTTTTAATTATTGGCTTAGGCCTTCCTGAAATAGTTGAAGGTTTGCGCTCAAAAGGTATTCCATTAATTACAGCTATTGGTTACGGTATTTTAGTTACAGTTGTTTTAATTCTAGCTAGGATGATTAGTTCATATGTCGCTATGTTTGCAACATTTATTTTTAGACCAAGCGTGGCACCGCGTGCGTCTACCCGAAAAAGACAGTTTTTGTTGCCGTTGGTGCTTGGTTGGACGGGTATGCGGGGCGTGGTGTCGCTAGCGGCCGCTTTAGCTATACCTGTAACTTTAGAAAACGGAGCAGAATTTCCGTATCGTAATTTGATTTTATTTGTTACGTTTATTGCTATTTTACTTACACTTTTAATACAAGGATTAACACTCCCTTATATTATTAAACGCTACCACGTTTTTGATAATCCAGCAAGTGAAGAAGCAGAAGCTCTTGCTAAACAAAAAATGAAACAAGGTTTAAAACAAATAGTTTATGAGTTTTTGAAAAAGAAATATGATAACGAATATCAGGGTCATGCTGCTTTTGAAAGAGTATTGAAACAATGGGAGGAAAGAGCTAAAGCAACCGACGAAGATTTAATGACAGAAAAAACAAAAGCTTTGTTTGTTGAGTCGCTTGAATTACAAAGGAAATATCTTATTGAACTTAACAAAGATCCAAAAATTAATGAAGAAATTATTAGGGATCAACTTTATCAAATAGATTTGGAAGAAGAGCGATTAAAAATTATATAAGATGGGTTTAAAAGAATTATTCTACTAAAGTAACAATTACAATTTTTCCTTCTTGGCTAATTAAACTTAATTGCACGCCTCCAACAAATTGTTTACCATCGGGCGAAAAAGAAATTAATCCTGCCCAACGGGCATGACCCTCATAGTGTTTACTGTTTTTATCATTAAAATACGTTAATCGTTTTTTATCAGAACCATCTGCATTCATTATCCACCAATCTGTGCCTTTATTTTTATTATTTAAATTACTCATCCAAACTATTTTTGTTCCATCTGGCGTAAAAACCGAATGTTCATTATAGCCTTCAGTAGTTAGTTTTTTTAAATCTGTACCACTTGTGTCAATTAAATAAATTTGTTGTGTCCAAACGGACTTTTCTGACATACTACTACAAAAAATAAGTTGCTTATCATTGGGAGAAAATCCATAACACTCATAAAAACCATCTCCTTTTGGTTCTATTGTTTTAATCTCTTTTACAATAGGTATACTATCCTTATCAAATTCAAAATTTGCAGTTTTAATAACCCAAAAACCAAATGTTTGCGTTGGGCTTATAAACTTTGGTTTTATTTTTCTTTCCGTCCAAACTATTTTTTTTCCATTGTTTGAAAAGCGCGGGGCAATTACACCGTGGTCGTAATCATTAGGTATATCAATTAGTTTAAACACTTTTTTACCATCTTTTCTTATAAGCCAAACATCGCAATATGCTCCAAAACCAGGTAATGCATCGGTAGATGAACCTTTATGTACTTTTTTTTCAACAATAGCTATTAACCATTTACCTGATGGGTGCCACGCCATATTTGCAATGTGTTTATTGGGTAGTAAAGGGTTATTACACGTTATACAAGTATCTTTTGTTCCGTTGGGTAAAGAAAGATAAATGTCGTAAAACTTATCGCTTCCTTTTTTAGAATATGCAATTAAATTAGATCCTGAAACATCCCAGCTACAATCTAAACCAGATGTTTGAAAAGTTTTTATTTTAACTTCTTGCGAGTTGGTAAGTTGAACTATAAAAAAAATAATAATTATAAAAAAATTATTATTCATGTTATTTTAATTTAATGTGTTTATCTTCCTAAATGAATTAAAAGAACATTAACGTCTGCCGGATTAATTCCGCTTATACGACTAGCTTGACCAATTGTAGTAGGTTTAAATTTTTTAAATTTTTCAGTGGCTTCTAATCCTAAACTTTTAACTGCATTGTAATTAAAATTTAAAGGTATTTTATATTCTTCTAATTTTTTTAATTTATCTGCGTTTTCTTTTTCTCGTTCAATGTACCCATCGTACTTCATTAAAATTTCAGCTTGTTCAATGGTTTCGTTATTAAAATTTTTAATGAAATTTTGTAAAGTTTCGTCGTGTTTAATTAAATCGTTAATTGAAATATTAGGGCGAGATAAAACATTATAATAACGCCATTTTTGTGTTAATGGGGCCGATGCTATACTTTCTAAAAAAGGATTTGTTACGCTTGGCTCGGCACTGTTATTTTTAAAATAATGTATAATTTCTTCGTAATTTTTAATTTTTTCCTTAACGGTATCGTATCTAAATTTACTTGCTAATCCTAAGTTGTATGATAATTCAGTAAGTCTAACATCTGCATTATCTTGTCTTAATAACAATCTGTACTCTGCCCTACTCGTAAACATTCTGTACGGTTCGTCGGTTCCTTTATTTACTAAATCGTCAATTAAAACGCCAATGTAAGCTTCGTACCTATTTAAAATTAAAGCTTCTTTATTATTTATTTTTAAATGCGCATTAATACCCGCCATTAATCCTTGGCAAGCGGCTTCTTCGTAACCAGTTGTTCCGTTAATTTGACCGGCAAAATATAAATTTTCAACTAATTGAGTTTCTAATGTTAATTTTAATTGAGTAGGCGGAAAATAATCATATTCTATTGCATAACCTGGCCGAAACATTTTTGCGTTTTCTAAACCGGGTATTTGTTGTAATGCTTTGTATTGAACATCTTCAGGTAATGATGAAGAAAAACCATTCAAATAAATTTCAACGGTATTCCAGCCTTCAGGTTCTACAAAAAGTTGGTGTCTTTCACGTTCACTAAATCTGTTTATTTTATCTTCAATACTAGGACAATAACGCGGGCCTAAACCTTGTATTCGTCCTTGAAACATAGGTGATTTTTCAAATCCAGTTTTTAATATTTCATGAACTTTGGGATTAGTATAAGTAATATGGCAGGGTAATTGTTTTTTTTCGCCAGAAATAAACGGTGAGGTATTTTGTAAATAAGAAAATTTATCTAAAAACTCATCTCCTTGTTGTTCCTCCATTTTAGAGTAATCTAAACTTCTTCCGTCAATTCTTGGTGGAGTTCCTGTTTTCATTCGTCCACTTTCAAAACCAAGTTGTATCAACTGCTCAGTAATTCCATAACTAGCGCTTTCGCCGCTTCTACCACCCCCTAGTTGTTTTTCGCCAATATGAATTAAACCATTTAAAAATGTTCCGTTTGTTAAAACAACTGCTTTAGCTTTAAATTCTATACCCAAACCGGTTACAACACCCTCAATGTTTTTTCCATCTTTGCTAACTAACAATCCTTTACACATGTCTTGCCAAAAATCAACATTTGGGGTTTGTTCTAACATTTCTCGCCACGTTGCGGCAAATAACATTCTATCGTTTTGTGTACGCGGGCTCCACATGGCGGGGCCTTTACTACGGTTTAACATACGAAATTGTATAGCAGATTTATCAGAAACTATACCGCTATAACCACCAAGCGCATCTATTTCTCTTACAATTTGTCCTTTTGCAATACCACCCATTGCAGGGTTACAGCTCATTTGTGCAATGGTTTGCATATTCATGGTAAGTAACAAAACTTTACTCCCCATGTTGGCGGCGGCAGCAGCGGCCTCACAGCCAGCATGGCCAGCACCAACAACTATTACATCGTAATTATTTTGCATTCAAAGTTTGTAAAGGTAACAAAAATAAAATTTATTATTTTAGTATTAAATTAATAGATGATGAGTTTACAAATAATAATCCTTACGAGTGTATTTTCTTTATTTATAAATTTTTGCAATAGTCAAAACGAAATACATAAAAGCTATAATCACACAAGGGCCCTGATGGATAGAGGAGAATATAATAAAGCCCTTGTTGTTAGCGACTCCATATTAAATGCTCTTGCTAATAACGAATTAAATGAATTCTATGCAAAAACTCTATTAAACAAACAAATAATTTATTTACAGGTAAGTAATTTTCAAAAATCAATAGAGTTTGGGAATTTAGCTTATTTGAATTTTTTTAAACAAAAAAATATTTTAGGGCAAAGTAAAGTAACATCAAATTTTGTACAAGCATATTACTTAGGTGGAAATAAAAAAATTGCATTAAATTATGGAGACACAACACTGATGTTATTGTTGCAACAACCATACAAAGAAGGACTTTCAAGTTTTTGTAACAACATGGGAATTATTAGCGAAGAAAGTACAGATACGGTTAAAGCCTTAAAATATTATTATTTTGGTTTAAAAAATATAACCAACGAAGAAAAGCAAGCAGAAGCACTTTTTAGCATTAGAAACAACTTAGTAGATATATACTTGTCAAAAAACATAATTGACACGGTTGAACAACTTTTAAAATGCAACAGAGCACTTATAAATAAATATAGAAAAACGATAGACATAACATGTATTTATAATTTTAAAGAATCCGAATTTAAACTATTCTATAATCAAAAAAATTACATAAAAGCATTAAACATTTTATCTGAACAGTCGGATTTATTAAATAAAATAGATGATGCTTCCAAAAATAAATTTTATTTTAAAAACTTATATTTAACTTATTTAGGGTTAAATAATAAAGATTCGGCGTTAAAATATTTACTAAAATATAGTGAGTCTGTTAAACAAGAAAATGATAACACAAACGAATTTGAAATAAACAAATTATCCTTTGAAGTGGAATTAAAAAAAGAACAAGAAATAAATTCTCAAAAAATAAGTTACGAAAAAAAAATTAAAAATTATACATTATTATTAAGCATAGGTGTAGTTTTAGCAATTGTGTGTTTTTTATTTATTGTGTATAAAAATTTAAGAAAACAGAAAGTGTTAAACAAAATAATTAAAGAACAAAAATACGCAGTAGATGAAAAACAAAAAGAAATTATTGCCTCAATAAATTACGCTAAAAGAATACAAAAAGCTTTATTACCAAACGAAAAATACATTAGCAAGCACATAAATAAATCCAATCACTAAAAAACACAACTAAAAATTACGTAATTTAGCATTGTGGCTACGCTTTTAACTACCTTAAACTCTAAATACATTCATTTAAACTTGGCAATAAGGTTATTGTATCATTTAAATAAAGGTAAACACAATTTAAAGTATAAAGAATTTACAATTAAAGATGATAAAGAAAAAATAGCTAAAGAATGTTCTAATTTTTCAATTATAGCTTTTAGTTGTTATATCTGGAATATCACACAAACATTAGAGGTTTGTAAACTAATTAAACAAATAAACCCAAATTGTAAAATACTTTTAGGTGGTCCAGAGGTTAGTTATGAGAACAACACAATTATAAATTTAGAGTTTATAGATTTTATTATAGAAGGTGAGGGCGAGGTAGCGTTTGAAGAATTTTTAAACTGTAATGAAAACTACCAAAACGTTAGTAATTTAGTGTATAAACAAAACAATGAAATTAAAAGGAATAAAACTGCACCAAATTTTAATTTATTAAAATTAGAAAACATAAATCCATATAGTGAAGATTTACCCCAGGAACTAAATAATAAGATTTGTTATGTAGAAACCAGCAGGGGATGCCCATATAAATGTGAGTTTTGTTTGGCAAGTTTAGATAATGTAGTTAGGCGATTACCAACACCAACTATTAAAGAGCATTTACTTTATTTAATGCAAAACGGACGAACAATTAAATTTTTAGACAGAACATTTAATATAAAACGTGATTTTACAATAGAAATTTTTGAGTTTATTTTACAAAATCATCGAAAAGAAAATGTATTTCAGTTTGAAATTACCGCCGATATTTTACACCCTGATATTATTAAATTTATAAATGAGCGTGTACCAAAAAATTTATTTAGATTTGAAATAGGCATACAAACCGTTAATAAAGCTGCTAATTTAGAGGTTAGTCGTAAACAAAATTTTGAAAAAACCAAAAGCATAATAGAACAAGTACAAGATAAAGTTGAATTACATTTAGATTTAATTGTTGGTTTACCATTAGACTATTGGGACGATATAAAATATAGTTTTGAAGAAGTATTTAAACTACAAGCCCCAGAACTACAATTAGGTTTTTTAAAGTTTTTAAAAGGAACCACCATGAGGGATAAAGCACAACACGAGTTTGTTTTTGACCCTAACCCACCCTATCAAATTATAAAAAGTAAATATTTAAATGAAAATCAATTAGAAGATATTGTAAAATTGGAGCATGCGCTTGAAATTTATTGGAATGGAAAAAAAGCAATAAACACTTTAAAATATATAATAGAAAACCATAGTAGTTTTGATTTTTTATTAGGTTTAGGTAAATATTTTGGAACCCGAAAAGATTACCATAAATATAGTTTAGATGATGTGTTTTTAATATTAAACGAGTTTATAAATACTCATTTTAGTAATAATATTATTTTAAAAGAGCTTATTGCAATAGATTATTATTTGTACCATAAAGTAAAACCTAAACCTTTATTAATTAATGAAATTGATAAAAAATTAAAATTTGAACTATTAGAAAAAAACAAATTAAACCATCATAAATACAGGTTTGTAGCCCTACCAATTAATTTTGATTTTAAAACAAAAGCAACTCAAAATAAAAATGTTTTATTTATTCAATACGATGGAATAAACAAAGCAACTATTGTTTAATTAAAATTCTTCAAATAGTTTTAAATTTATTTTATTGTTTTTAGGTTTTAAATTTAAAGATGCTGAAATAGAATGTAAATAATAATTTGTTTCGGATAGTTTACTAGTGCCATAATTTAAATTATATTTAACTGAAAATATATTAGTTTTAAAACCTATACTATTTATAATTTCATTAGAATTATTGTAACCAAACCCTATTAAAAAATGATTTTGTATAATTGCGTTTGCGCCCACTTGCGCACTTTGATAATAATTTTGTACAAAAAGCGCCGCATTAAGTTGTATTAAGTTTTTCTCATTTAATTTATAGGAATATGCTATATGCGCGTTTGTTTGTTCTTTTAAAAAGTATGGTTTGTTTTTGTATTTTTCAGAAAACATATTATTAAAACTAATACCGGCATAAAAATTTTTATAGCTTATAATTAAACCGGAGTTGGCAGTAATTTCTGAACAATTTACATTATAAAGAGTAACGGGCGGAGTGGCGCACCATCCATAAAAATACTTATTATTACCGTTTAAATAGGTACCACTAATTGCAGGTACAAAGGTAAGTCCGTTTTTTAAACTTATTTTTTTTGAAATTCCGGTTGAAAGTTGTGTATTAATGTTAGAAAACTCTGAATTATATCCATTTTCACTAACAAAAACACCCATTTTTAATTTAGAAATATAACCATCAACAGAATTATATCTTAAGTTTTTATCATAATTAAAAGGCTGTGTACTTAATATATAATTGCTTTGAACCCTTAAACCGCCGTTACTACCTGCAAAAGCGGGGTTTGTAAAAATTAATGAATTATTAAAACTATAGTTATTGATGTTTTGAGCGTATAAATTAAAAATAATAAATACAAATAATGCAGTTAAGGCTGTTTTCATAATCATGAAATTTACAATAACTAAGTTACAAATTATTTTTTAAATATTTACTTAAATATTTATTGTTTGGCAAAAGGGCAATTTGTATTTTTTTAGCACAATAAATACTATCTAAAATTTCTTTTTGTTTTTCTTCAATTATAGCGTTTTGATGGTTTAATTCGGTTTGTTGTGATATAATAATTTTATTTTTCTTCTTCCGTTTAATAAACATCCCTGTTAAATAAAAAGAAAAAATTATTATAAAGCCTAAAATTATTATTGTTGCTAAAATAAATAGGTTTTTATTTTTTTTATATATTTCAAATTGTTCTCTTAAGTTTTCTCGCTCAATTAAACCTAGTTCTTTTTCTTGATTTAATAAAAATTCTGTTTCAATATTAGTAAGGTTTTTAAAATTTGTTTGGTTGGTTAAGCTATCGTTATAATTATTGTATAATGTATAATTAATATATGCTTCTTTATGATTGTTTTCTGATTTATAAATTTTATACAAACCAAAATAGGCTTTCATTAAAACAGAAACATCATTAATTTGTTTTTGTTTATTAATTAATATAATAAAATTTTGTTTTGCTTCTTTTGTGTTGTTAAGGTTTAATTGGCATTTTGCAATTTCTAAATCAACTTGAATTTGATTAGTAAGATCATAAGTGTTGCTAGATAAGTTTTTTGCTTTAATTAAATAATGTAATGCTTTATTGTAATCGTGCTTTAAATTATAAATTTGAGCGAAACCCTCATAAACCCTTGCCTGAAAAGCTTTACGGTTGTTTTTAATAAATAAATTTAATGCTTTTTGATAAAAAAATAAAGATGAATCTAAATCATTTATTTCTCTATATGCTTCTCCTAAATTTAAATAAGAAACACTAACTTTTTTTTCGTTATTTAAATCTAAACTTATTGCTTTTGTGTAATATTGAATTGCTTTTTTAAAATCACTAATATTAAAAAATAATATACCTAAACTATTATAGGTTTCTCTTATTTGAAGTGTGTCGTTTAGTTTTTCATTTATTGCTAAAGCTTCGTATAAATTTTTAGCAGCAATAAAAAATTTATCTTGTCTTATATAACTAAAACTTTTAGTATTTAAAAATTTAGCGTATTGTACGCTATCAAAATTGTTATTAAAATATTTTGATAGTGTATCAAAATACAATTCATTTAAATTAAATTTTTTATTAATTGTATTTAAAAAACATATATAAAAATAGGCATTAAAAACGCCTTTTTTATAATTTAATTGTTTAGATAAAACAATTGCTGGCGTAAGCCTGTTTATATAATTTGTGTTATTAACATAAAGGTTTTTGTTAAACTCTGCTTTAGCAATTTGCATTAGTAATGTTACTTTACTAGTGTCGTTTTTGCTGTTTAAAAGAGCATTTTTTAACGAATCTAAGTTTGCTGTTAGAACAACAAATGGGGTTAAAATAAATATGATGAATAGTTTCAAATTATATATTTAATTTTTCTTTTATGTATTTAAATTGGGGTAATAACGCTTGTTGTATTCGTTTAGAATAGTTTATACTTTCAATAATTTCTTTTTGTTTTTCTTCAATTAAATTAGTTTTGTTTTTAATACTAAGATTTTGTTTTTCTATTATTTTATTTTGTTTTTCGCTTAATTTATTATATTTAAATAATACAACGCAACAAATTATTACAATAATTAAAATACATACTATAATATAAATTTTTGTTTTTTGTTGTTTTTTATTAATCTCTATTTTTTTAATTAAGTTTTTAGTTTTTAAATTGTTTTTTTTCTTTTCTTGAGAAATTGTGTGTTCTGATTCTAAGTTTATTATTTTTCTATGGTTATTATCATTTAACAAACTGTCTTTTAAAGTGTAATATTTTTCTTGATAAGTTAAAGCGTTTTTAAAATCGTTTTTTTGAGCATAAATATTATATAAACCAAAATACACATCACATAATACAACAGCATCGCTTTTATTTACTGAGTTATTTTCAGTTATTTTATAATAATCAAATGCGTTTTTAATATTATTTAATTTTAAGTGAGTTTTAGCTAAATCAAGTTGTAATAAATTAAATTGATAAAAATCTGTAACAGAATCTACTAAAGCGTTTGCTCTGGTAAAATATTGAAGTGCTTCTTTAAATTGGTTTTTTTTAAAATATATTTGGCCTATTCCTTCATAACTATATGATTGCCCTACTTTATTATTTTTAAGTGTTTGTATTTGTAATGCTTTTGAATAAAAATATTTTGCAGAATCATACATTTTCCCATTAGTATATGATTCGCCAATATTTAAAAAACTATGTGAAATTTTTAATGTATCATTAATTTTAGTTCTTATAGTTAATGCTTTTTTATGATAATAAACTGCTTTTTTATAATCATTTGTGTTTATATACAAAACACCTAACGCATTATATATACTTGCTAAAATATTATCATTATGAGATTTTTCAATTAAACTAATTGCTTTATGATAATACTCGGCAGCTTTTGTATTTAAGCCTTGTTTAACAAAAATATTTCCTTCTATTTTATATAAATTTGCTAAAGCTGAAGTATCTTTATTTTCTATTAAAATTTTTCTTAAAGTATCAATATAAAATTTATTTTTATAATGCATTACTTTTAAAAAGTTTATATTTATTATAGTAAAATAAGAATTTTTAATACCATTATAATAGTTTAATGATTTTGATAATTTTATAGCTTTTTGTGTTGTTTTAAGATGAAATAAACTATCTAAAACAACATTTTTATTTAAATAATTTTGTTTAGTAAATTTTAAATACTGTTTTACTTTATTTGTATCATTAGGTAAATTTTCTATTATTAATTTAATAGAGTCTAATTTTTTATTTTGCGAATAACATTTGAATCCTATTCCAATAAAAAAAATTATAAATATTTTAAAATGTAATTTAATTTTTTTTTAAAATTATTCGCCAACAGCATCTTCAATTTTTTCTTCCTTATCTTCACTATACTTACCGCTTTGGGTATCTATAATTTTTCCATCTTTATCCAATACCATTATATAAGGTAGGCTTTTATCTTTTATACCTAATAAATCTGCTTGTAGTTTCATATCAAATTTATCAGTGTCCATAATATAAGGCCAAAAACCTTTATCTGTAGTTGATTTAAAATCTTCTCTAATTTTTTTTATTCCACCTATTAAAGGAATAAATACAAAATTAACATCGTAAACAGTTTGTCCAAAAGCAGGTTTTCCATTTGGTTTATCCATAAATGTACTATAAAGTGGATTTAACCATTTTTTTAATTCATCTTCTGCACCTCTACTAAAAACCCAGGCTACAATTGTTTTTTTATTATTTTTAATAGGTAAACTTATAGCTTTACCCTCTAATGTTTCACCAATAATTGTTGGAAATGTTTTTCCGTTTTGTGCTGCTATTTTTAAACACAAAATACTTAATATAATAATTGCTATTTTTTTCATATATGTTTTTTTTATAAATCTATTTTATTAATTCTATCAGTATGTCTTCCGCCCTCAAACGTTTCATTTAAAAAAGCATTTACACATTTTAAAGCTTCATCTACTGTAATAAACCTACCTGGTAAAGTTAATATATTTGCATTATTATGTTGTTTAGCAAGTTTAGCTATTTCTTCATTCCAACATAAAGCAGCTCTTATTCCTTTATGTTTATTTGCACTCATATTAATTCCATTTCCACTTCCACAAATTAAAATCCCAACGTTTACATCGTTATTTAAAATACTTAGTGCTACTTCATGTCCAAAATCCGGATAATCTACTCTATCAATTGTATAACAACCTTTATCAATAAAATTAATTTTCTTTTCTTTTAAATAGGTAATAATATGTTGTTTTAATTCAAAACCTGCATGATCACAACCAATAGCTAATTTTATACTCATATTTTAGTAATTTTAAAAATCAAAAATAACATTTGTTTAAAAATAATAATGAACGTTAATTAACATTAATAAACTAACTTATTGAAAATGAATAAAATTTAAATTAACAAATTAACAATTTTAATGTTAATTAAGTATTTTATATGTTAACAATTACCAAAACTATTTTTACTAAACTAAATATAAAGTTTTGTTTAATACAATTTTTTTAAAATCAAAATTAATTTTTAAGTTTATGTATTTAGTTATACATATAAATTTTATGTTTTTAACACTTAAATCTTTTAGTTTATTACTAACAAATATCATTTTAATATTTTAAACTTAAGAAATGTAATACTGATTTTCAAGTATTTAATTTTGTAAATTTGTTTATTAATTGTTAGTTGTTGTTAATTACTTAAAAAACAAGTTTATTAATACTAAATAATAAACAGTATTAACAAGCTATATATATTAATACATAATTTATTTTTTAAAAAATTTTATATATATGTTATATAAAGGATATTTAGATGTGGATATTGATTTGTCTCTTGATTTAATTAAAGAAATTAATTATCTTAAAAAAGAAAAGAATGCTGTAATTTTAGCTCACTACTATCAAAATTCTGATATTCAAGATATTGCTGATTATATTGGCGATAGTTTAGGTTTAGCACAACAAGCCGAAAAAACAAATGCTGATATTATTTTATTTGCTGGTGTTCATTTTATGGCTGAAACTGCAAAAATATTAAATCCTAGTAAAAAAGTTTTAATTCCTGATTTAAATGCAGGTTGTAGTTTAGCAGATTCTTGTCCACCTGATTTATTTGCTAGTTTTAAACAAAAACATCCAAACCATATTGTATTAACTTATATTAATTGTACTGCAGATATTAAAGCATTAAGCGATGTTATTGTTACTTCTACTAATGCAGTTCAAATTGTTGAATCTTTTCCAAAAGAACAACCAATTATTTTTGCTCCCGATAAAAATTTAGGTGCTTATATTAATAAAAAAACCGGACGTGATATGGTTTTATGGGATGGAACGTGTATGGTACACGAAATTTTTAGCTTAGAAAAATTAATTAAACTAAAACATCAAAATCCTAATACAAAAATAATTGCACATCCTGAGTGTGAAGCTCCGTTATTAGAACATGCCGATTTTATTGGAAGTACAACTGCTTTATTAAATTTTACTAAAAAACCCGAAAATGGTAACGAATTTATTGTTGTAACAGAAACAGGTATTTTACATCAAATGCAAAAAGCAAATCCTACTAAAACTTTTATTCCTGCTCCACCCAATAATAATTGTGCTTGTAACGAATGCCCTTATATGAAATTAAATACTATTGAAAAAATTTATATTGCTTTAAAGTACGAACAACCAGAATTATTAATGAACTCAAACTTAATTGAAAAAGCTAAATTACCTATTCTTAAAATGCTTGATTTAAGTGCTAAATTTGGTTTGTAAACTTATAATTAATTAGTAAATTTGAGAGATAACACTTTAACTAGTGTTTTTTTAAATGAAAAAAATTGTACTAATATTTTTATTATTATTTATTAAAAAAAGTTGGGCTCAAGCAACAAATCCAAATGGTTATAATAAATTTTTTCATGAAAATGGAGTTGTTAGTAGCGAAGGTTATATGCGAGATGGTAAACCTGATGGTTATTGGAAAAATTATCATAAAAATGGAAAAATTAAAATAGAAGGTAATCGTAAAAATTTTGTTTTAGATAGTATTTGGAAATTTTACGATGATAAAGCGCGTATTCAAAAAACAGTAAATTATTTTGAAGGTAAAAAAAATGGATTAACTAATTATTTTGACACACTCGGAAAATTAGTTACTTCTGAAACCTATACAAATGATTTAATTGATGGTAACAGAATAAACTTTTATAAATCAGGTAAAGTTAAAAACATCATACCTTTTACTAAAGGTAAACAAAATGGTACAGCTTACGAATATTCTGAAGATTCTATTATTACAACAATAATTGTTTATAAAATGGGTATTTTACAGAGTTATGAAAAAATGAACCAAAAAGATAATGAAGGTAAAAAACAAGGTATTTGGAAAGAATTTTACAATGATTTAACTATTAAAAAAGAAGCTAAATACAACGACGATAGTTTAGATGGTTATGTTAAAGAATTTGATAAAAAAGGAAATTTAACAAGTACTAAAAAATTTAATAATGGTAAACAAATTTTAAATGCCCCCGAAATTGCTAATGTAGAAGTTTATAAAGAAACCTACAACGATGGGACTTTAAAATACGAAGGCGTTTATAGCGATGGTGTTGCTATAGGAACTCATTTTACTTATAAACAAAAACGCCAATGCGATAGTAGTTTATTTTTAGTTGACGATTCAACTTCCTTAGAAAAAAAATATGTAAATAAATTAGTTTGTCGTAATATACCTGTGCCAGATAGCTGTATTGAATATTTTGATGGAACTGTTATTGCTAAAGGCGCTGTAGATAGTGTAAGAAATAGAATAGGTGTTTGGAAAGAATATCATTACACGGGCGAATTTAAAGGTAAAGGCGTTTATAAAGAAGGTAATAGAGTTGGTGAATGGGAGTTTTTTTACGCCAGCGGAAAACTTGAACAAAAAGGAAAATATTCAAAAACAGGAAAACCAACCGGTGTATGGAAATGGTTTTATGAAAGTGGTAACCTTTGGAGACAAGAAAATTATGTTAATGGTAAACGCGAAGGCGAATTAACAGATTATGATGAACAAGGTAAAATTATTTTAAAAGGAATGTATTTTGATAATAATCAAGAAGGTAATTGGATTTATGAAACCCCTGATTATAAAGAAATTGGAAATTATGTTGCTGGCCAACCTGATAGTGTATGGAATAGTTATTACATGCCAAGTGGTAAAAAACGTTTTGAGGGTCGTTTTCAAAACGGAGAACCTGTTGGTTTACACACTTATTACCACTCAAACGGAAAAAAATTTGTGAGCGGAACCTATAGTAATGGTGCTAAAAACGGTGATTGGTTTTTTTATGACGAATTAGGTTTTTTAGAACTTAAAATAAAGTATGATAATGATATTGAAGTGGCTTGGCAAGGAATTAAAATAATACCTACATACGAGCAAGGTTTACGAAGTTATAATATTAAATTAGACGATAATAAAACACAAACTATTAAAAAGTAATTTGGAAAAACACAAACATAATATTGATTTAAATACTTTAAACAGTTTTCCGTTGCCTGTTATTATTTATAATGAACATGAAATTTTATTTATAAATAATGAAGCAAAAAATTTTTTTAAACTAAAAAATTTAACTAAAAAAATTAATATTCTTCAATTTTTTCCTAAAGAAAGACACAGCCAAGTTAAAAAAACAATACAAACAATTTTAACCAAAAATAATTATCCAATAATAGAAATGCCCATTTTAGATAATAAGGGCAATGAATATTATATTGAAGCAAAATCAACAAAAATAATTTATCAGGGTAAAAAAGCGGTTCAATCTACATTTATTGAAATTAATAATAGAATTTCTCAAATAAAACAATTAAAAAAAACAGCTAATATTTTATCAAGTCTTGGAAAAAATTCTGATGAAGTAATTTTTGAATTAAATTTTTTCCCTAAGCCTGCTATTACATACATTAGCGATTCTGTAAAAAGAATATTAGGTAAAACTCCAAATCAAGTTTATAAAAACATTCATCCTGATGACCTTCACCAATACTCTAATTCATTAAATAGTTATAAAAAAAAATATGGCGCAAGTAAACCAGGAGAAGCTTTTTATAGATTTTATAAAACTAAAAATCAAATTATTTACTTACAGGGCAGGAGCCAACCAATATATAACAAACAAAATCAACTTGTAGGAATAATTGGTACATTAAAAGATGTTACCGAAAACCACACAACACAAATTTTACTTAACGAAGCCAAACAAAAATTTGATTTAATTACAAATAATGGTAACGATGTTGTTGCTTTTTATACGTATTACCCTCAAGAAAAATATTTTTACGTTAGTCCAAACATTACCAAATTAAACGGTTATACAGTTAAAGATGTTTTAAAAGATCATTTGTTTTTTTCTAAAAAAAGCAAAGACACTAAGCCCATTTTTGATAAAATGGATGCCTTATTAAAACAAAATCAAAAAAATAATGTAATTAAAAATCAAACCTATGTTTATAAATCTACCCATAAAAACGGCCAAGAGATTTGGTTGGAAAATAAACTAACACCCATATTAAACAACGAAGGTAAAATTGCGTTTTATTTAAATTTGTATAGAGATGTAACTATACAAAAATCTAAAGAGCTGGAACTAGAACAACAAAAAAACATCCTCGAACAATTATTAGAAAAATCGCCGGTTGCATATTTAATATACGATAATGGTATAATATTATACTGCAACAACGCCCTAATGAACGTTTTAAAAGCAAAAAATAAAAATCAAATTATAGGCAAATCTATTTTTAATTTTATTGATAGTAAATCTATTCAAAAAGCAAAAAATAGAATTAAAGAGCTTTACGAAAATAAAATATTAAGTTACCCTAGTCAATATTTAATAAAAGATGTAAAAGGAAAAATTATAGAAACAGAAATTATTTCCTATAAACAAAAATATAATAATAAAGATTGTATTTTATCAATGGTTACTAATTTAACCAAGCAAAAAGAAATAGACACAGAACGCATTAAATTTGAAATCACCAATCAATTAAATAAAAAATTAGAAAATCAAATTAATCAAAACAAAAAAATACAAAATTTATTAATTGAAAAATCAGCACATTTAAAATCAATTTTAGATAATTCAGAACACTTGGTTTGGACTATTGATAAAAACTATAAGCTCACCTCTTTTAACCATAAATTTTATTTATTACTATTAGGGCTATTTAAAATTAAATTTAAAGTGGGTGATAATGTTGTTGATTTAATTAAAGACCCTGTTTTAAAACAACGTTATGCTGATTTTTGGTTTAAAATTTATGCAAAATCGTTTACTGGCGAAAAACAATCCTTTTTTATTAAAGAAACAGATAAAAACAATAATAAAGTACACTTTAAAATTTTTGTAAATCCAATTTATAAAAACAAGCAAATAATAGAACTAAGCTGTATAGCTAATGATGTTTCTCAAGAAAAAATTTATGAAGAAAAACTATTAAATCAAACCGCAAGGTTAATAGCAATTTTTGAAAGAGGAAACCAACCCATGTGGACAATAAACGCTAATAGAGAATTAACCTCAGTTAACGAAAGTTATTTGCTTGCAATGAAAGATATTCATGGCAAAAAACCCGTTGTTGGCTTAAAAGCAACCGATCCTAAAGTTGGTATTTCTTATCAAAACGAAACACATAAAAATTTATGGTTAAACAATTACGCTATTGCTTTTAGTGGTCAACCTGCTGAGTTTATTTCTAACACCATTAATCAAAAAGGAAATCTTACTATTCGACAAATATATTTAACGCCAATTTTTGATACAAATAAAAAAGTTGTTGAGGTTAGCGGCGTTGCTTATGATATTACCGAAAAAAGAATTTCAAGTCAAAAAATTATTGACCAAGCAGCTAAACTAAATTCAATTATTGATAGTAGCCATCATTATATTTGGACTATTGATAACAGACAAAGATTAACATCATTTAATAAAAATTATTTTCATTTAATAGAATCTATTTATAACACTAAACCCTTTGTTGGTTTTAAATTAAATAGAGGTATTTTAAAAACAGATAAAGATTATAACGACACTCTAAAGGCTCAATATCAAAAGGCATTTAATGGTGCAGCAAGTTATTTTGAAATAGAAACCCAAGATATAAATGAAAATAAAATATATTTAGAGGTTTTTTTAAATCCAATACTAAATAAAGATACAAATATAATTACCGAAGTTAGTGGAATTGCACACGATACAACGGAAAAAAAATTAAGTCAACAAAAGGTTGAACAGTCTTTAAAAGAAAAAGAAGTATTATTAAAAGAAATACACCATCGTGTAAAAAATAACATGCAAATTGTAAGTAGTATTTTAAATTTACAATCATCTTATTTAAACGACCCTTATGCATTATCGGTTTTAAAAGAAAGCCAAAACCGTATAAAAACTATGTCTTATATACACGAAAGTTTATATCAAAATAAAACATTTACTTCGGTTAATTTTTCTGAATATTTAGAAACTCTAACTAACAACATTATACAATCATATTCTATCAGCGAATCTAAAGTAAAACTAGATTTAAACATTCAAAAAATTGCGCTTTCTTTAGATAACGCAATACCAACAGGATTAATTGTAAATGAACTTTTAAGTAACGCTATAAAACATGCCTTTCCGGGCAATAAAATTGGAAACATAACCTTAAATTTAAAACAAGAATTAAATACAATTAACTTATCAATTACAGATAACGGTACTGGTTTTGATGAATATATAGATTTTTACAACAGCCCATCTTTAGGACTACAATTAGTTAATTCGCTTGTAGAACAAATAAATGGAAGTATAAATTTTTCTTCTAAAAAGAACCAAGGTACCAATGTTTTTATTACATTTAAAGTATAATAAACTATGGAAAAATTAAATATTTTTATTGTTGAAGACGAAAGCATTGTTGCAAAAGATATACAAAATAGCTTAATAAAATTAGGATATAATGTTGTAGGTATTGCAAATAATGGAAAAGACGCAATTGAAAAAATTTTAGAACTTAAACCCGACCTGTTGCTAATGGACATTATGATTAAGGGAGATTTAACAGGTATAGATGTTAGCGAAAAAATAAAAGAACAGATAAACGTACCTATAATATTTTTAACTGCTTATGCTGATGAAGGAACCCTTGCAAAAGCCAAAATTACCGAGCCTTACGGTTATATTTTAAAACCATTTAAAGAAGTTGATTTACACTCAACTATCGAAATGGCCTATTATAAGCACCAAAAAGATTCTGAATTACAAAAAGAACGTGATTTTTTATATTCGCTTGTAGAAAGTAAAGAAGAAAGCAACAAAGATATTTTATTTGTAAAGGCTAACAGTAGATTGGTAAAGGTTTTATTAAAAGATATTTATTTTGTTGAAGCATTAAAAGACTATGTAATTATTAACACACAATATGCGCGTTACACAATTCATAGTACAATGAAAGAAATAGAAAAAAAACTTGGCAATATCGAGTTTGCACGCGTTCACAGATCATACATTGCTAGGCTAGATAAAATTGCAAGCATTGATTCACAAAATGTAGTTTTAGAAAATGATAAAAAAACTATTCCCGTTGGTGGTAGCTATAGAGATGAATTAATGAAGAAACTAAATTTATTATAATTAATGATAAAAAAAATAATTTTTTGGTTTGAACATAAGGCCTTTGGTGTTTGTGATTGGCTCGGAAAAAAACTAGGCATTAAAAGCACAACCGTAAGATTATATTTTATTTATTTATCGTTTTTTACCTTTGGTAGCCCAATTATTGTTTACTTTATTTTAGCTTTTTTTCTTGAACACAAAAACTACTTTAAACCTTTTTATCAAAAAAAACGCCCAAGCGTTTGGGATTTAGATTAATTATGAAAAAAATTATATTTACAACTTTTTTAATAGTTTCTTTTTGTGTTAACGCACAAATCATTAACGTTACCGAAAACAAAGAAAACTTTTCTACAGGTTCACAAAACGCTATTGTAACTACAGTTTACGAAAACACATTAGACGATGTATTAAATGCATGGAAAAAAACACTTAAAAATTATAAAAACGAAACAGTAAAAGATAGTAAAGGTGAGTTGTTTGCCGATAACCTATTAATAAAAGAATGGGGAAATAATACGGTTGATGTTTACACAACTTTTATTGCTAATAAAAAAGACAAAACCGTAAAAATGGCTACAGCTATTGATTTAGGCGGAACCTATTTAAGTAGTAGTGTAGATAAAGATAAATACAGTTATTTTGAAAAAATAATTAAAGATTTTGCCCTTACACAAACTAAAACGCCGCTTATTGAACTAGTAAAAACGAATGAAAAAAAACTTAACAGTTTAGAAAGCGATCAAAAAAGTATTGAAAAGAAAAGAGAATCCTTAAAAAACGACATTGTTGATTATAAAGCTAAAATAGCTAAAAACGAAACGTTACTAACCTCTAACGAAGGAGAAATTTCTAAAAAGAAATCTGAAGTTGAGGTTCAAAAAAAAGTAGTTGAAGCCAGTTCTGGCGCAGTTGCGGAACAAGCCAAAGCTTCAAAAAAAATATATGAAAAACTTACCGACCAATTATCTAGTTTAGAAAAAGAAAAACGATCTCTAAAAAAAGAAATTGATAATTATAACGATAAAATAAAAGATAAAGAAAAAGATATTAAAAAGAACGAAGAAAAATTAAATGATAAACTAAAAGAAATTAATAAACAAAAAGAATCTACCGATGCGTTTAAAAAACGATTAGAGGCTATAAATTAGATTTAATTACTTTTTTAGATTTATTCATATACATTTCAGCAATATAGTAGCCAATAAAAAAAATTAACAAGGCCAGTATAATTAAGTTTTCTAACCAATGTTCAAAAGGGTGTATCCAAATTTCTTTTAATAAATTCCAGCGGCCAATTACTTCTATAAAATTCCAAAAAATTATTACTGTAGGTACTGCATATCTTATCGCATAATCAAACTTTTGAATTTTTATAAGTTTTAAAGTTAAATATAACGACCAAAACAAAGAACCAAATGCAACAAAGTAAGTTGCCGGGTGTTTATCTCCAGCAATATCATTATCATACACCAACAATAATACAATATAAAACGTCCATAATATAACTATTGTTTCAATAAAGGTTAGTATGGCAAATGGTTTGTTAGAATTTGCCTCTTGTTTAATATACTTTCTTAAACCAATTAAGTTTTGAACCCAAATAAAAAATTGACAATTAGTTTGCTTTAAAATAAAAAACACTAAAAAGGTTAATAATAAACCTAGTGAAGACATCATCACTAAATATTCTGGCTTAGTAGCAATTTCCCCGTTTTCCATTAAAGGCGCAACGTTAAGTTTTTCTGCAATCCAAACAAACGAAAATTCTACCCAACCGGTCCATACTAAAACACCGGCTAACAAACCAAATAAGGTAGCTGCAAATTGATTTTTGTTTTTTGTGATGCCAATTATTAAACTAATTAATCCAATAAAACCAATGGTAAAAGCACCAATAAATTTATAATGTTCAAATAGTTTTTCGTTTAACACCATTAAAGCGTGGCCAATTGGCATAAACAATAAAACAATTAAAAAAGAAAAAATTCCGAATTTGTATGTTTTTAGTTTTGTTAACATTAGCAACGCATAGTAAATGAGCCGTAAATTTACTCAATTATATATAATAAAAAATTAACGGTTTATTAATTAACGTTATTTACTATTTTTTCAAAAACTAAATCTTTTAAATACATTCGTTTACCGTTATGGCTGGCTGTTATAAAGGCATCTGTATAACCTACATTTTTTACTTTTGTTAAATAGTCATCAGCTTCAAACCAAGTTGTAAACGTTTTGTTTACAACAATTAATTGTATATCGCCCATTATTATTTCAGTTTGTTTGCTTCCGCCTAAAGAATTTAGATTACTGTTATTAAAATTTTGTGGTTTTCTATAAGCCCCAACCTGTACAGAATATAATAAACCCGGCGAAGCTTTTTTACCATATTGTTCCATAAGTTTTTGCCTATCGGTTTGTGGGTTTGCACTATTGGTTGCTGTGTTTTTGTTCTCTACAAGGCTTGTTGTATTTTCTGTTGTAGTACTATTTGCTACTGTATTACCCGATGATGTTTTTTCAAACATACCAGGTTCAAGTTTTATTTTAATTGAATCAGCAGGCGTTACTTCAACCGTTTTAATTTTTGGAATTGTATCTGCATCTCCAAAATTGATGTTAATTAATTTTTCTGCGTATCCATCTATTTTATTGGTTTTTACCTCGTATATTCTATCTCCTAAAACCGGATGATAATAATTTATTTTATAATTGTAGCCCGATGGTACGCTTATTAAATAATTTCCTGACGAAGAGTTTGAACTAAATTCACCATACACTTTGTTGTTTTCTAAAAAAACTTGAATTTTTCCTTCATAAGGTTTTAGGTTTTCAGTTAATTTACCTTTTATTACTGTTAATATTGATTTTTTAGAAGTAATAGCCGGCTCTACAACATAAATATCTTTATCCCCTACTCCACCCTCTCTTGCACTCGCGTAATAGCCACGCTTTCCATCGGCTGATAAAACATAATAGATGTCATCATCAGTTGTGTTTACTGGGTACCCCAAGTTTGTTGGTGTTTTCCAAGTACTGTCAATATCATCTATATCAGACATAAATATATCGAATCCACCCATACTGTTATGTCCCATAGAACTAAACACTAAGGTTCTTCCGTCGGGGTGTAAAAAGGGCGCATCTTCATCTTGTTCTGTATTTATGGTTTTACCTAAATTTTTTACTTTGCCCCATGTGCCGTCGTCTAATAGCGTAGCCTCGTATAAATCTTTACCACCAAACCCACCCGGCTTTTCGCTTGCAAAAATTAATTTGCGTTGGTTTGCGGATAAACTAACACTGCCTTCCCAACTTTTAGTGTTTATTTCTCCTTTTATTTTTTCAGGTTCAGAAAATTCAGTACCATTTAATTTACACTCGTAAATATCTCCACCATCTTCAATATTAGATCTGAACACAAATAATTTTTGACCATCGTTACTAATAGCTATAACAGCATCGTTAGATTCGGTATTAATATTTTGTAATGTTCGTGGTTCTGTCCACTTGTTTTCTTTTTTTTGAGAAATTAAAATATCCTCAAAATAAATTCCTAACGCGTTTTGTTTACCATATAAATCTCTTAATCCACCAATACTCTTTATACCCCTATAGGTAATTAACATGTTTTCCTCATCAGCTGTTATTACAGGCGAATATTCTGCGTGTTTTGAGTTTAGTGGCTCACCAAGGTTTTGAATATTTACTTTTATGGGATTATTTACTAAAGCAAGCGCATTATCGTTATAATTATCCGTTTGTTTTAATATTTTAATTTGCTCATTTTTTAGTTTGTTGTTTGATAATAGTGTTGCAATTAAATTTTTAGATTTTTCGAACTGGTAAGTTTTATGATATAAAATGGCAAAATAATAATCTAAATCGGCAGCCTTTTTATTTCTTTCTTTAACAGTGTTTAAATAGGTTTCTGCTACTTTGTGTTTATCCGAAACATATATTGCACAAATACCCGTTAAATATTTTAAATATAAATCGTTTGGATGTAGCTTTAATAAAGAGTCGTAGCGCTCATAAGCAAAAGGATATAATTTTTCTTCATAAAAAACATTTGCACTTTCAAAATATTTTTGTTGAGCACGCGGCCAACTACTTACATCAATTTCTTGTGCGTATAGTTTAGAAATTAAACTAACTACAACAAATACAATTAATTTGTTTTTCATACAACTTAAAGTAAATTAAATTTTAAATCCAATTTAATACCACAAATTCATTATTATTAACTTTTAACTCTTAATAAGATTTACTTTGATTTTAAGAGTATAACAGAGCAAAACATAAATTTGTTTTATAAATAGGTTAACGTATATTTTTTGTTTTTTGGCGTTTTTTATAAATGCTCAAAACAACGTTTTAAAAAAATTAGAAACTATTAAAGATGATAGTTTAAAATGTGTTTTTTTAATTAATGAAATTGAAAATGAAGACAACCCAGAAGTTTGGATAATTTATAATAATAAACTTAAAACTATTTCTTCAACCACCTCCAAATTACAAAAACAATTTTATTTTTTTAAATCTTCAGAATCTGTGGCGTTAAACAACTATGGTTTTTATTTAAGTAATAAGTCAAAACCAGACTCTGCCCTACTTTATTATTTCCAATCACTTGATTTACTGCTAGATATAAATAATATTAAAGAAGAAATTAATACATTAAACAACATTGCTTTTTTATATTATAATACCGGTAATTATAATTTAGCATTAAAATATTACGAAAAATGTATTGCACTTGCCTCTAAAAATAAAAATCATGAAGCTTTAGGTGTTGTGTATAACAACTTATCTAACCTTTATTATAGCTTAAAAGATACTTTAAATGGTACCAAATTTATGCAAAAAGCCTTTTTTACTAGAGTTAAGTTGGGCGATTCTATAGGTATTGCAAAAGGATATAATGCTTTTGCTTCTATTTATTATATAGAAAATAAAAAGGATTCTGCTTTTTATTACATTAAACAAGCTATTTTAATTTATAATAGGTTTAACAATAAACTAAATTTAGCTAACGCTTATAATAATTTAGGAATTTTTTATGATAGAGAAAAAATTTTTGATTCCAGTGCTTTTTACATTAATAAAGCATTAACCATATATAATGAACAGTTAGATGTACATGGCCAAGCCATGGCTTTAATTGCACTAGGGGCTTGTTATTTACATCAAAATAAACCCGAATTAGCACAACAAAAATTTTTAAATGCACTTAAAATTGCCAAAGGCATAAATAACAAAAACCAAATAATTGATTGTTATTTTAGTTTAAGTTCAACGTATTTTGCTTTAAACAATTATAAAGAAGCGTATTTAGCCTTAAAAAATTATTACGATGAATCCGTGAAACTCCATAAAGCCAAAACCATTGTTTTAAATGATTTTAAAAATGGATTAGACTCATCTAACACCCAAGAACTAAATACTTTTAAACCTGAAACAAATTTAAATACTGTAGTAAAAACTAATTTTACAACTTTAGAAATTGTTCTTGTATTGTTTTGTGGCTTTTTAATCGGAGTTATAATTTATATGTTTTATTATTTTAAAAAACGTTCCACGTGAAACAGTATTTTTTAAAACCCCACCTAAATTATACTTTTGATTTAATACAAAGCGAAGATTTTAAAATTTTAGCAATGTTTAGACAAAGTCCAGAAATTATGTCTGATCTTGATCAAGAACCAGAGAGCGATGAGGTTGTTTACAAATTATTGTCCAATATGTTTCCAAACAGCGCTAAACCAAATAGTTTGTGGTGGTTAATTAACTATAACTCTACTATAATAGGAAACTTTGGTTTAAAGGTAGATTATAAAAATTACAGAGCAGAAATTGGCTATGTTTTGTTTAAGGATTATCGTAAAAATGGACACATGACTAATTTACTTCCCCACTTATTAGAATATGCTTTTGTAACACTAAACCTTCATTCTATTGAAGCAAGAATTAATCCTAAAAACTCAGCCTCAAAACAGCTTTTATTAAAGTTTGGCTTTATAAAAGAAGCCTATTTTAAACAAGATTATTTTTATAAAAACTCTTTTATGGATACAGAAGCATATTCTTTATTAAAAACAAATTTTGTTCCACGTGAAACAATTTAAACAACTATGAATCAAATTAACAACTGTCCGGTTTGTAAAAACCAATCTTTTACATCGTTTTTAATCTGTAAAGATTATACCGTAAGTAAAGAAAATTTTAATATCGTAACTTGTTCTAATTGTAAATTTGTGTTTACAAACCCAACACCAAATGTTGAGGATTTAGGCAGTTATTATTTGAGCGAAGATTATATTTCCCACAGCAATACAAGTAAAGGATTAATTTCTAAGTTATATAAAACGATTAGAAACTATACCCTTAAAAACAAGCTAAAATTAATTAATAAATATGTTTCACGTGGAACTTTATTGGATTATGGTTGTGGCACAGGCATGTTTTTAAATGTTTGTAAACAAAACGGCTGGAAAGTTTGTGGATTGGAACCAGATGCTGGAGCCGCAAAATTTGCCACAGAAATGGGCTTAAACGTGTTTTCAGACAAAAACAGAGTAATCACCTATACCAACAACACAAAGTTTAATATAATTACTTTATGGCATGTTTTAGAGCATGTAACGGATTTAGAAGATACCCTGGCATTTTTTAAAAACAACCTTGATAAAAATGGAGTTTTAATAATCGCCCTTCCCAATTATAAAAGTTATGATGCCAATTATTATAATGAACATTGGGCAGCTTATGATGTGCCTCGTCATTTATACCATTTTGATATAAACTCTATACAAAACCTTGTTAAGCCATTTGGCTTTTCACTAATAGAAACTTTACCAATGAAATTTGATAGTTTTTATGTAAGCATGCTTAGCGAAAAATATAAAACAGGCAAAATAAACTATTTTAAAGCCTTTTTTACGGGTTTAAAATCTAACCTAAAGGCAAAGACCACCAAAAACTATTCTAGCGTTGTTTATGTGTTTAAAAACACAAATTAAAAAAGATTAGGATTGAGATAAATTACCCATCTCTCAAAAACATTTTATTTTTTAAATAGACTTCGGCTCAGGTTTTACATTAGATATTCTATTACGAACCAAAATCTCTTCTAAATTTAAAACTTCGCAATTTTAGCTCATTTACTATCGTTAAGGCGATTATGTCCCGCCCTAAAAAGTTCATGTTTTGTTGAGTTATTAATTCTCATTATAAATTTTTAATTTGGATTAAAAAAAGATGGTAGTGCCGAGGGCGGTAAAGACGGTATGGATTGCAGCTTGTGTTTATACGATTTTAAAAACATGAAATTATTTATAGCAGCAGCCAATAATCCTGTGTGGATTGTACGATCTCGTCATTGCGAGGACGATAGGACGAAGCAATCTCAACATCCAAATGAGATTACTTCGCTTCCTACGGATACTCGTAATGACGCTCCTGAAGTAATAGAAATAAAACCCGATAAAATGCCAGTTGGTAAACACGATAAAGATCAAATACCATTTACACTACATGAAGTTCAACTCCAAAAAGGCGATGTAGTTTATACCTTAACTGATGGATTTCCTGACCAATTTGGTGGCGAAAAAGGTAAAAAATTTATGAGCAAAAACTTAAGAGAACTCTTAGCAAACAATGCTCATTTACCAATGCACCAACAAAAAAAATTATTAGAAAAAACATTTACCAACTGGATAGGTGATATGGAGCAGGTAGATGATGTTACAATTATCGGCGTTCGCATTTAGTGAACGCCAGATAAATGAATCCAGCTTTAGCGGGGTTACAATTATCGGCGTTTGCGTTTAATGAACGCCAGTCACTTCGAGTGCCGACGAAGAAGGTGTATTGAGTCTCGACTCCGCTCGACCTGACACAGTTCATTAAATAGCCCCCTGAGGGTTAAGTTTTTGCTGCATAAGCTATACTTCCTATTGTTATTTTTAACCCTTCAATGTCTTTTAAATAATTCCAAGCCGCTTCTATAGTAGCTCCAGTTGTAATAACATCATCAACCAATAATATGTGTTTGTTTTTTAATTCATTTGGGTTTAATAAAGTAAACACACCGTCTACATTTTGCCAACGCTCATATTTTCTTTTTTTTGTTTGAGTGCTTGTGTGTTTTTCTCGAATTAAGTTATTAGTATTTAAAGGGAGTTTAGTTTCATTACTAATACCTTTGGCAAACATTTCGCTTTGGTTAAAACCACGAAGTTTTAACTTTTTTGTGTGCAAAGGAATTGGAATAATACTATCAATTTCTTTAAGTTCGTTTTTAAAGTTTTTAGCAAATAATTTTCCTATAAATTCAGCAAGCTCTTTTTGCTGTTGATATTTAATTGAATGCAACAGTTTTTGAACCTTACCATCTTTTAAAAACACAAACAAACAACAGGTGTTATTAACAGGTACGCGTCCGGCAAAAATTAAATTTATTTTGTTTTTATAAAGAGCAGTATTACTTGATAGTGAATAACGGCAACTATTACACATAAACTGCTCGTGCTTATACAATATTCCTAAACAAGCCTCACAATTTCTTGGAAATATTAATGACATAAAATCGTTAATAAAACTCATAATACCATTTCAAAAGTACAACTAAAGATTAGTAATTTTGTATTAATTTTTTATTTAAAATGACAGACCAACAAACAAACAAAAAAAACAGAGCCGTTTTTTTATGGATTTTAATACTTTTTTTATTAATTACTAACGGTATAACAGGTTGGTTATTATTTACAGAAAAAAACAAAATAATAGAACAAAAAATTGTTACCGAAAAAATTATTATTGAGCGCGATAATGTAAAAAACGATTTAATTGCATTAAAAACAGATTTTGACGGCTTAAAAACCAACAATGCCGCAATGCAGGCTGATATAGATGAAAAAAAAGCCAGAATAGAAGAGTTAATTAAAGAAGCCGAAAAACATAAAGGCGATGCTTATATTATTTCTAAACTTAGAAAAGAAACAGAAACGTTGCGCGAAATAATGAAAGGCTATGTAAAAACAATAGATTCATTAAACACATTAAATCAAAATTTAGTAGCTGAAAAGAAAACGGTTTTAAAACAATTAGATGAGCAAAAAGAAAAAGAAAACACATTAATTAAAGAAAAAGAAGAATTAAAAACTACAATTGCAAAAGGAAGTGTATTAACTTGTTTTAATATAACCGCAAAAGGTGTTCAATTAAAACGTGGAGGTAAAAAAGAAGTAGAAACAAGCAAAGCCCGAAAAGCTGAAAAAATAAAAGTAACATTTTCTTTAGGCGAAAATAAAATTGCAAAGGCCGGAGAAAAAACCGTTTACATTAGAATAATTACACCTGATGGTAAAGAAATGGCTAAAGGTTATGATGATGGGTATAAGTTTACTTTTGGTAAAAGTAGTGGCTATTATGCAGGGAAAGAAACTTTAAATTATGCAAATGTTGAAATTACAGGGGTTACTTATTGCGAAGGGCAAGGCGAGTTAGTTAGTGGAAATTATATAATTGAAATAACTTGCGATGGCGTAGTGGTTGGTAGTTCTAATTTAAAACTTGATTAATTTTTTTGAATTTTACATTTTTAATAGCACATCCTTTAGCTTTTGATGGTTTTTTTAATAAATCTGTAGTATTAATTACTAGCCATACAAAACAAGAAAGCTTTGGGTTTGTAATTAATTTTAAAACTTTATTTAAACTACGGGATTTAAGACCACAAATTAAAAATGGAAACATTCCCGTTTTTGATGGTGGCCCCGTTGGAAGGAATCAACTTTTTTATATTCACACTTTAGGCGAAATTATTCCTAACACACAATTAATTTCTAAAAACATATACATTGGTGGCGATTTTGATGAAATTTTAAATGCAGTTGAAACCGGTGTTGCACATGAAAATAATTTAAAATTATTTATGGGCTATAGTGGCTGGGGGCCAAGTCAGCTGCAAAACGAGATTGATAAAAACCATTGGTTTAAAAGCAAAGCAAACACAAAACAAATTTTCGAAAAAAACAGTGATTCTATTTGGAAAACACAACTAGAATTAATTAAACCCTCTTATGCTATTTTTGGTGATATTCTCAATCAACCATCAATAAATTAATTTTTTTAAAACTATAAACATACAAGTTCTTTTTCTTTAACCAGAAACAGTTTAACTTATACTTAAACCTTTAATTAATTGGTTAAAAAAATTAGTCTTTAATTAACTTATAAATTAGTAGGGGCTCATTTTTTTTATTTTTTATCGAGATAAAATAAACCCCCGTTTTTACATTTGTATTAATGGTTTGTTGAGTGCCTGTTATTAAGTGTTTAGTAATTAATTTTCCGTTAACGTCAATTAATTCTACCCATTCCGCATCAGGTGTAATATTATTAATTTGAATGTCGTTTTTAAACGGGTTAGGACCTATTTTAATTAATGAGTGTTTTAATTGATTTTCTGAAAGACAAACAATTAAATTGGGATCATTTGTAGGACCAACTACTTTATTAATTACAAAATTATTTGGATCGCAAACAACACTTGTAATTGTGCCTTGCATAGCAATAGTATAAGTTTCGGTGTTTAAATTTTGCATTACTCTAATTATAGTATCGGACATAGCAGTACGCGTTATTTTATACTCCATTGGTGTTATAAAAACGGGCACACTACTTGGCATACTGGTTGTTTGGTTGCTTTTTAAAACAAACACATTTCCTATTTTATTATAAGTAACGTTAAAGGTTGGATAGCCTTCGCCATAATACCATTGGTTAAAAAACTGTGTAGCATTTATGCCGGTTTGCGTTTGATAGTAATTTTTAAAATCAACAACACTAGCGGTGTTAAATTTATACGTGTTTAAAAACCCACGTAATGTATTAAACCATAAACTATCATTGTTGGTTACAAATTGTAAGGTTCTAATAATTGCACCACCTTTATCGTAAGTTAATCTACTGTCAAAAATTCTATTAGCATCCATTGTATCGTTACCGGTAAAATAAATACTTCCACCGTTTTGGCTCATAACATTACTGTGTGCTGTACTTAAGTTTGGTTGAAAGTTTGAGGCATCTAAATATTGAGCTGTTAGGTGTTCGCAATAACTTGCAAACCCTTCGTTTATCCATATATCACCCCAAGTTTTACATGTAACATAATCTCCCCACCATTGATGTCCTAATTCGTGCGCATCAACATAATAATCAAAAAAACCTAAGCTAGTCATTGTTTGATGCTCCATGCCTCCACCAAAAGGCGCCATACAGTGGCCATATTTTTCTTTATAAAATGGGTACATGCCAAATAAATTACAAAATAAATTCATTACTTGTGGCATTTTATTAAGCGCGGTTTTTTGACTATTAAATAACGAGTTGTTTAGCGCATTATCATAAATATAATTTTGAATTAAAATAGAATCACCACCAAGGAATAAAGGTTTAGCATAAATGTTATACTCTTTGTATTTTGCTATTGCTACAGATATTAAATAATAATCAATGGGGTTTTTGCTTTTCCATTCGTATCTTTTTTTATTTCCAATTGTAACTACGTTTTTTAGTAAACCGTTAGAGCCCACTTTGTTTGCAGAATCTGTTGTAACAAACACCCAACTACTATCAATTTTATCTGTTAATATTTGTTTACAAGGCCACCAATGATATGCAGCAATACTTTCGCTTAAACTCCATGTAACTTGGTTACCCCAACTACTACTAGTTCCGTTGCTAAATCCATTTCCAATTGCTGCACCTCCAACAGGAGCGGTGCCGTGGTAATATACCGTAGCTGTAAATGTTGTTCCGTTTACTAAAGGTAAAGGCGCTTTAATTTTAAGAGAACTATCTTGTCTAACAAAAGGGGATAATGTACCGTTAAATCTTACCGAATCTATTGTGTGGTTTTGGTGTAGCACTAACATAAAGGTATCCATGCTAGAAACCGTAACTGTTGCAACTGTAGTAACACCCCCACTAACGTTTTTATTGGTTCTTTCTAAATTTAATTTTAAGTGCACAAACTTAACATCATACTTTAGCTCATGTGAAATTTGAGAGGATAAATTAGAAGTTAATTTAGAATGATAAATTTGCGAAGCCGCTGAGGTTTGTTTGTGTTTTGCGCAGAAATGAGTTTGTGCAATTGTATTTAACGAAAACAATAAAAATAAAACAATAATATTTTTCATAAAAGAGATTTTACAAATATCAAAAAAATTAAATTAAAAAGTTTTGCCATTCGTGTATTTTTAGAGATTTAACTTTACCTTTATAAATTATGTTGAAGAACGATTTATTGCTTAAAGCTTCGTTAGGCAAAGAAGTAGAAAGAGCTCCGGTTTGGTTGATGAGACAAGCGGGTAGAGTGTTGCCAGAATATAGAGCAACAAGAGCAAAAGCAAAAAACTTTATTGAATTTGTTAAAAACCCAGAGTTGGCAGCAGAAGTTACAATACAACCTGTTGATAGTTTAGGGGTTGATGCTGCAATTATTTTTAGCGATATTTTAGTTATACCCGAAGCCATGGGTTTACCTTATGAAATGGTTGAAGCAAAAGGCCCTTTTTTCCCATCTACAATTAAAACAAAAGCAAATATTGACGCTTTAAAAATAGCACAAGCCGAAGATTTAGATTATGTAATAAAAGCTATTCAGCTCTCAAAAAAGGAACTTAACAACAGGGTACCTTTAATTGGTTTTGCTGGCGCACCATTTACTATTTTAGCATACATGATTGAGGGAGGAGGAAGTAAAACATTTAGTAAAGCCAAACAGTTTTTATATACCGAACCTAAATTAGCGCATGCTTTATTGCAAAAAATAACTACTTCAACTATAAATTATTTAAAAGCACAAGTAAAAAATGGAGCAAACATTATACAGTTGTTTGATTCGTGGGCGGGTGTTTTAAGCGAAAAAATGTTTTACGAGTTTAGTTTAAACTACATGTCGCAAATTGTTGATGAAATACATACATTAGCCCCTGTAACTATTTTTGCTAAAGACGCTCACTATGCTATAGAAAAAATTGCGCAAACCAACTGCAACAATATAGGTTTAGATTGGACTATTAACCCTTTAATTGCAAAAAAATTAAGTAATGGTAAAACATTACAAGGAAATGCCGACCCTTGTTTATTATATGCAAACGACGAAAAAATTGTTAGCGAAACACAAGCCATGTTACTAGCTTTTGGAAAACAAAATTATATTTGCAATTTAGGCCATGGTTTGTATCCTGATATTGAAAAAAGCAAAGTAAAATTATTTGTTGATACCGTTAAATCGTTTACGTATTAAATTTATTTTTTTAAAACAACACCCTTATACCTTAATTTTACAGGTTCTTTACTGCCATTACTATATAAAAGAGCAATTCTATCTTGCCTATCGTAAGTTGTTGTTGTGTTAAAAATTAAAGTTACTGTGTGTGTTGTGTTAGTAAAAATGGGTTTTTTACTAAATTCACTTGTTGTGCAGCTACAGCTCACCTCAACACTGTCTAGTATAAGAGGGGCGTTACCTGTGTTTTTAACCTCATAATTAATTTTTACAATTTCTCCTTTTTTTACAATTCCAAAATTTTTTTTAGTATCGCTAATTTCAATTTTTGATTGAGCACTTAACCCATATGAGTATAGAAAAAGTATAAAAAAAATCCCACAAAATTTAGTTGTGGGATTTTTAATTTTTAATTTTAAATTATTTCGCATCTTCTAAAGGCTTAGCTTTTATTTCTCCTTTAATTCTAATTTTTATAGTTGCTACTTTAGCGTTACTGCTTACGGTTACATTTTTATCAAATCTACCTTCACGTTTTGTATCATATTTTACTTTTATTACACCACTTTTACCTGGTAATATTGGTTCTTGTGGCCAGCCTGGTTTACCATCAATTGTAGTAGCGGTGCATCCACACTCTCCGGTAACAGAGCTAATTGTTAAAGGAGATTTTCCAACATTTGTAAATTTAAACTCTCTTATTCCATTAGCATCGTAATCAATCGAGCCATAATCTAAAATTTCCGAATCAAATTTAATGTCTGGTGCGTTAGCATCAGTTTGTGCAAACACAAAACTTCCAAAAAACGCAAACAATACAACTAGTAATTTTTTCATTGTAAAATTATTTAATTAGCTTTTTTTCTCAACTGGTGCACCTTGCGAAGTTTTATTTTCTGGGAAAGGTGTTTCAACTGGTTTTGCTTCAACATTACCTTTAATAGTTAACGTAGTAACTCCACTTTTAGCATTACTATTTACAGTAACTGTTTTATAAATTCCTCCAACTCTATTGGTATCATATTTTACTTTAATTTCTCCCATTTTACCTGGTAAAATAGGTTGAGTAGGACATTGAGGCACAGTGCAACCGCAACTACCCATACAACTTGTAATTACTAATGGCTCTTTACCATTATTTGTAAATTTAAACACACACTCTCCATTATCACCTTGTTTAATGTTACCATAATCATGTACAAGCTTATCTAATTTAATATCTGCTAAACTAGTTGGGGCAGCACTAACAGTTGGGGCAGCGCCGTGATTGTGGCCATCGTTTGCGCTATGCTCTTGTGCAATGCTTAAGGTAGATAAACCAATTACTAAACCTAAAGTGTAAATTAATTTTTTCATATTGTTCTTTTTTAGTTTTAAAAATATTTTGATATATTACTAATATCGTGCCATAAAGATAGTTTACACCTCGTAATCTTTATGTATTTTTGCGAAATTTAACAGATTTTTTTACCGAATTTAACAAACATGGAAATTGCTAAAACATATAATCCTAAGGAAGCCGAATTAAAATGGTATCCTCATTGGTTAAAGTATCAATTTTTTAAATCAACACCAGATGACCGAACACCTTATACTATTGTTATCCCTCCTCCTAATGTAACAGGGGTGTTGCACATGGGCCATATGTTAAACAATACCATACAAGATGTATTAATTCGTCGTGCGCGTATGTTAGGGTATAATGCTTGTTGGGTGCCAGGTACCGACCATGCAAGTATTGCAACCGAAGCAAAAGTTGTTGCTTTATTAAAAGAAAAAGGGATAAGTAAAAAAGATTTATCGCGCGAAGATTTTTTAAAACACGCTTGGGACTGGAAAGAAAAATATGGAGGAATAATTCTTGAGCAATTAAAAAAACTGGGCGCTTCTTGTGATTGGGACCGCACAAAATTTACTATGGATGAGCCCCTTAGCGAAGCCGTAATTGATGTTTTTATTGATTTATATAATAAAGGACAAATTTATCGTGGCGTTCGTATGGTAAATTGGGACCCCCAAGGCTTAACTGCCGTGAGCGATGAAGAAGTGATTTATAAAGAAAAAGACTCGCAATTGGTTTACATAAATTATAAAATTGAAGGTGAAGATGGGCATGTAACCATTGCTACAACCCGCCCTGAAACCATAATGGCAGATACTGCGGTTTGCGTAAATCCTACTGATGAAAGATATACTCATTTAAAAGGAAAAAAAGTTATTATTCCTTTAATTAATAAAGTTATCCCGTTAATTTTTGATGAGTATGTTGATGCAACTTTTGGGACAGGAGCTTTAAAAGTAACACCAGCACACGATATTAATGATTTTAATTTAGGACAAAAACATAACTTACCTACTATTGACGGCTTAACACAAGAGGGTAAAATTAGCGAAGCAGCCCAAATTTATGTTGGCATGGATAGATTTACCTGCAGAAAACAAATTATAAAAGATTTACAAGAACAAGGCTTTGTTACTAAAGTAGAAACTATAAAAAACTAAGATGGGCATAGTGAACGAACTGATGCTATTATAGAACCTCGCCTAAGCATGCAATGGTTCTTAAAAATGGATACCGTTAGCAAACCCGCTTTAGAGGCTGTGTTAAATAACGAAGTAAAATTAATTCCCGAAAAATTTATAAATACCTACAAGCATTGGATGGAAAATGTACACGATTGGTGTATTAGTCGCCAATTATGGTGGGGACAACGCATTCCTGCTTGGTATGATGGTAATGGGAATACCGTAGTTGCGAAAACAAAAGAGGAAGCATTTGAAAAATTTAAAAGTTTAAATGCAGAAGTTAAAAGCGAAAACATAAAACAAGATGAAGATGTTCTCGATACTTGGTTTTCATCGTGGTTATGGCCATTAACTGTTTTTGATGCAAACATAATTAAAAATGGTTGGGATAAAGCCAATGCCGATTTAAAATACTATTACCCAACAAATGATTTAGTTACCGCACCCGAAATTTTATTTTTTTGGGTAGCGCGTATGATTATTGCAGGGAAAGAATATACAGGACAAAAACCTTTTACCAATGTTTATTTAACGGGAATTGTTCGCGATAAACTTGGCCGTAAAATGAGTAAGAGTTTAGGAAACTCTCCTGACCCATTAGAGTTAATTGAAAAATATGGCGCAGATGGTGTGCGCGTTGGTATGTTGTTATGCTCGCCAGCGGGTAACGATTTAATGTTTGATGAAAGTTATTGCGAGCAAGGCAGAAACTTTGCAAATAAAGTATGGAATGCATTCCGCTTAATTAAAGGGTTTGAGGTAGCCTCTGTCACATCGAACGGAGTCGAGATGGAACAACCACAATCATCAAAAGCAGCAATAACATGGTTTGGAAATAGATTATCGGAACAATTAGAAATTATTAATGAGCATTATTCAAAATACCGCATGAGCGATGCGTTAATGACAACCTATAAATTAGTGTGGGATGATTTTTGCGCCTGGTATTTGGAAGCTATTAAACCCGAATTTATTGATGGTAAAGCACAACCAATTGATAAAACAACGTATGATGCTACAATTAATTTCTTAGAACAGTTATTAAAAATTATGCACCCGTGGATGCCTTTTATTACCGAAGAAATTTGGCATTTAATTTCAACACGAACAGAAAAAGAGTGTATAATAATTGCAAATTGGCCAACTATAAGTAAAACAGACAATAAATTATTAGTCGAGTTTGAAGTTGCAAAAGAATTAGTAGCAACTGTAAGAAATGTGCGTGCACAAAAACAAATTTCGCCTAAAGAAAAATTAGAAGTGTTTGAAAAATCAGAAGCAACAAATTCCTATTTTGATGATACGATAATAAAGCTGGCAAACTTATCTAAGTTTAATTATACTAAAGAAAAAATAGAAGGTGCGTTTGCGTTTCAAATAAAAACAACGGAGTTTTTTATACCGCTTTCAACAAACATAAACGTTGCCGAAGAACGCGCACGTTTAGAAAAAGAATTAAATTACAATATTGGCTTTTTAGAAAGTGTAATGAAAAAATTGAGTAACGAAAAGTTTGTTGCAAATGCAAAACCCGAAATTTTAGCTTCAGAAAATAAAAAGAAAGCAGATGCTGAAACTAAAATTAAGGCCATAAAAGAACAATTAAATGCTTTAGTTTAAGTCTTTATGGAACCCCTAAAGGAAATGTTTAATAAAGTTTACTATTTATCGCTTGCAAAAGAGATTAAAAGTATATTAAAAAATTTTAACGATAAAGGGTTTTTATCCGATGTGTTAAAGGGAATAGAAAACAGAGAGTTAAACGCAAGGCTTCGACACACAACCGTAACATTAAATAAGTACTTGCCTAATAATTATAAAGAAAGTGTTTCTGTTTTAAAACAAGTAGCACCAAAATTTAAAAATGGATATACTAATTTAATTTTTCCTGATTATGTTGGTTTATACGGTTTAAACGATTTTAATCTTTCTTTAGAAGCATTAAGTTATTTTACACAATTTGGAAGTTCAGAGTTTGCAATTCGTGTTTTTTTAAAAAAAGATTTTCAAGCAACTTTAAAAGTGATGAAAAGCTGGGCAAAGAACCAAAACACACATGTTCGTCGTTTAGCTAGCGAAGGGTGTCGTCCGCGTTTGCCATGGTCGTTTAAGTTAGATGAAGTAATTAAAAATCCGCATCTTACATTACCAATACTTGAAATTTTAAAAGAAGATGATGAGTTGTATGTAAAAAAATCAGTTGCCAATCATATTAACGATTACTCAAAAGAAAACCCTGAGCTAGTTTTACAAATTTTAAAAGAATGGAAAAGCGATAACATTAACACTAATTGGATTTTAAAACATGGCGCACGTACACTATTAAAACAAGGAAATCAAAAAGCGTTACAACACTTTGGTGTTAAAGAAAACAAACTTATAAAAGTCTCTTTATTTAATTTAAAAAATAATCAAATAAAAATTGGCAACAATCTTGAATTTAGTTTTCAGTTAGTAAACAATTCGTTAAAACCAACTAATATTCGGATAGAATACGCAATATATTTTAAAATCTCTAATAATAAACATAATAAAAAAGTTTTTAAAATAAGTGAACGAAAAATAAACTCTAACGAAAAACTATTTTTTAATAAAAAACACAGCTTTAAACCTTTAAGTACTCGTCGTTATTATGAGGGACAGCATTTTATAGCGTTAATAGTTAATGGGAAAGAGTTTGATAAACAAAAATTTAATTGTATTTTTATTAATTAATAGAAATGAGAATTCAATTTTTAATACGTTTAATAGTACTTGTTGTTTTTTATTCTTGCTCAAATGATAATAAAAATGAAGTTGTTACTGAAACACAAAACAAAAATAAAGCGGTAATAAAAGTACGCAGAGCTAAATTAGATATTAAAACAGCCGGCAAACCAACAATTACAAAAGCCTCTAATCCATTAAATTTTATTACAAATTCAAATGTGGTTACAATTAACGATTTAACAGCTTTTGATATTTTAAATGATTTATATATAACAACCCCTGGAGAAGACACTTTAAAAAAACTAACCTCCTTTACTGTAACTCCTAAAACAACCCTTTGTAAGCAACCTCATCCGATTAAAGCATTGCCACCTAGGTTTAAAGATGCGTCTTCGTATAACATACAATATGTTGATGTTGATCAGGGGCTTTTAGCATCTAGATTAAAAAGTGTAATAGTGGACAAAAACAATAATATATGGATAGGGTCTAACGGTGCGGGAGTTTGTAAGTATGACGGAGAAACCTTTTTAAATTATACGATTAATAACGGTCTTTGCAACAACACCATTTTAACTATTTTTGAAGACAGTAAAGGTAATATTTGGTTTGGAACAGAAGGTGGGGGGGTATGTTGGTTTGATGGAAAAAATTTTAACGCCTTAACTTCAGATAATGGTTTAGGCGATAATACGGTACTTGCTATAACAGAAGACAATAAAGGTAATATTTGGATTGGAACAAATGGTGGAGGAGCATATTGTTATGATGGTAAAAGTTTAACACCATATACAGAAAACGAAGGGTTAAGCAATAACATGGTTCGTTGCATTAAACAAGATAAAAAAGGAAACATTTGGTTTGGCACAACCGGTTCGGGCGCTTGTAAGTTTAATGGAAAATCTTTCGAATATTATACTGAACGTATAGGATTAAATAGTAGTATAATTCATGCCATAGCAGAAGATGAAAACGGAATATTATACTTTGGTACAGAAGATGGTGGAGTTAATGTTTTTGATGGTAAAATATTTAAATACATTACTCAAAAAAGAGGTTTAACTAGTAACTGTGTTGTATCGTTATTAACGGATAAAAACACATTATGGATTGGAACTTATGATAAAGGTTTGTGTAAATATACCAATTCAGAAATTACAAGTTATACCAATGAACAAGGTCTAACCAATAATTATATTTTAAGTATTGCAAAAGATTTATCTAATAATATTTGGATGGCAACTTATGGAGGAGGTTTGTGTAAATTAAAAACAAACTCTTTTATACATTATACTGCCAACGAAGGTTTTGTAAATAATACAGTAAGGGGCATCTCACAGGATAGTAATAATAACATAATTTTTGGAACATTTGGTGATGGTTTAATTTATCACGATGGCAAATCGTTTTTACATTTTACAGAAAAAGAAGGCTTACCAAGTAATAGAATAATGACTATTATAAATGATAGTAATATAACTTGGTTAGGTACAGAACAAAACGGAATAGTTAAATTTAACGGCTCTACTTTTGAATCATATACTACAGAACAAGGTTTAACTAGCGATTATATTAGGTGCTCGTATAAAGATAAAAATGGTGTAATTTGGTTTGGAACAGATGAGGGTGGAGTTTGTGGGTTTAATGGCTCACAAATTATAAGTTTTATTGACGATGAAGATTTAACATCCGCTATAGTTAATGGAATAACACAAGACAATAATAAAAATATTTGGATAGCTACAGAAGGAGCCGGTGCGTGTTGTTATGATGGAGAATTTTTAAAATGGTACACAACAAAATCTGGTCTTTCAGATAATAAAATAAACTGTGTTTTTAAAGATAATGAAGGAAATATATGGTTTGGAGGAAATAACAATGGAATTAGTATTCTTGATGCTAAAACAATAGGCACGGCTAATCCAAAAATAACAATAATAGACACTAAAAACAATTTAAGTAACAACACTATAAAATCAATAACTCAAGATAAAGAAAATAATTTTTGGATTACAACAGAGTTTGGATTAAACCTTTTGATAAAAGAGAAAAACAATTATAAAATATTTAATTATAATACTGAAGAAGGATTAAAAGCAAATGATTTTATGAGAAACAGTATTTGTATAGATAATAAAAATAATATTTGGTGGGGTACAGGTAAAGCCTTAACAAAACTGAATTTAAATGAATTTAAAACACCAAACGCAATTCCTAAAATCCAACTTACATCAATAGAGCTTGAAAAAACATTCGTTGATTTCTTAAAATTAAGAGATACAACAATTAAACATAATCAAACAATTGTTGGTGTTAAAGATAAAAAAAATTTAAAAAGTTTAGTGTTTGATTCTGTTTCATTATTTTATAACTACCCAATAAAACTAAGCCTTCCCTATAATTTAAATCAAATAGATTTTGTTTTTAGTGCTATAGATTGGGAAGCAAAAGATAAAATTCAATATCAATATAAATTAGAAGGGAATAATTTAGAAACAGATTGGAGCCCATTAGTTAAAGAAAATAAAGCGTTTTATACTAACTTAAATAACGATAATTATATTTTTAAAGTTAAAGCTGTTGGGCTTTCTGGAAATTGGAGTGAGGTTTTTGAATATCCTTTTATAATTAGATCGCCTTGGTATAAAACCATGTGGGCTTATATGCTTTACATTATTGCATTTATAACAATAGTAATGGGTTTTAATAAAGTAAGAACCCGTCAATTAAAATTAAAACAAATAGAACTTGAAAACATAGTTGCTCAACGAACCACAGAAATTGTTGAACAAAAAAATTTAATAGAAGAAAAACAAAAAGAAATTGTTGATAGTATAAATTATGCTAAACGAATACAAAGCGCAATGCTTGCAAGCGACCAACTCTTTTCTAAAAATTTAAAAAACTATTTTGTTTTATTTGAGCCTAAAGATATTGTTAGCGGAGATTTTTATTGGGCATCTGCAACGCAAAACAATAAATTTGTATTAGTTACCGCAGATAGCACCGGGCACGGTGTTCCTGGGGCAATGATGAGTATGTTAAACATTTCTTGTTTAAACGAAGCAATTAATGAAAGAAAAATAACTAGTCCTGCTGAAGTTTTAAACCACGTAAGGCAAAGAATAATCACTTCTTTATCAGAAGATGGGAGCGAAGAGGGTGGTAAAGATGGAATGGATTGTAGTGTTGTAATATTTGATTTTGAAAATAAAAACATAAATTATGCAGCAGCAAACAATCCTATTTGGATTATTAGAGAAAACAAAACAAATAATAATTTACCAGAAATAATTGAACTTAAACCTGATCGTATGCCTGTTGGTAAACATATTAAAGATTCTATCCCTTTTACTGAGTCTGTATTTAACTTACAATCTAACGATATAGTATTTACTTTAACAGATGGATACGCTGATCAGTTTGGTGGACCTAAACAAAAAAAATATACTTACAAGCGCCTTAAAGAAATATTACTTAGAAATTATAATTTAACAATGACTCAACAAGAATCTAAACTTAAAAACGCATTTATTAATTGGAAAGGGAGTGAAGAACAGGTAGATGATGTTTTGTTAATTGGAGTAAAAATAGTTTAAGTTTAATTTCGAGTTTATTTAATCTTTACTAAAAAATTTACGAAAAAAACTTAAATTGTTTTTTGGTTTGTAATCAGTAATAACTTGATTAATTTCACTAAAAACAGCGTTGTTTTTATAAATATAATTTACATTTTCTAAGGCCTTAATTTCGTTAATTAAATTTATATTAGTGCTAGATGTAATTAACGTTAACTTTGCGTTTGGAAGTAATACTTTAAAACTATTAATAATTCTAAATCCATTTTCAGCATCAGGAAATTTAGAATCTAAATAATAATCTACAAAAACTAAATCGGGTTTTTTATAAGCTTCTAAAAGGGCTTGTTCGCCTGAATTAAAACAAAATAAAGAATAGTTAGCCTCTTTAGAAAAATTTTCTTTAATAGAGTTTAAAAAAAAAGGATCATCATCAATTACAAATATTTTAAGCATATTTTAAATTAGTTATAGTTGTAATAAACCCTGTTTTAATTCGGTTTGAGCAATTTTACATTCGTTTATTAAATTATCTATTATTTTTTTTATGTCCTGAAAATTAGTTTTGTTTATACACCATTCCTCAACTTGTTTTAACTCTTTAAGTATATTTTCATTAAACCCAATAAACCCTAAAGAGGTTTGTAGCCTATGAACAATAGGTTTTATAGAGGCATAATCGTTATTTTTAATCGCAACACTAAGCTTTTCTATATCGGTGGGCGATTGTTCTAAAAACAATTCAATCATTTCTTTAATAAACATTTTGTTTCCTTTCGAAAACTCATATAAATATTTTAAACTCACATGCTGGTTGTTTTCGGTAATTTTATTATTAAAATCTACATCACCAATTAAAGTACTATTTGCAATGTGTTTATTAATTATTTTTATTAAATCTCCTGCATTAAACGGTTTACTTATATAATCATTCATTCCGCTTTTTAAACAAACTTTTTTTTCTCCGGTAATAACATTTGCAGTCATAGCAATTATGGGTGTATTACAAATTAATTCTTTTCTAATAATAATGGTAGTAGAAATACCATCTAACACAGGCATTTGAATGTCCATTAAAATTAAATCATAATTTAAGTTCTGTAATAATTGAAGTGCTACCTCTCCATTATTAGCCACCGTAACTTTAGCTCCCTCAAGGGTTAGTATAGTTGATGTAAGTTTTTGATTTATTTCGTTATCCTCAACTAATAAAATTTTTTTATTAGATAAAACTTTTGCTGTTGGTTGCATTACATCAAGTGTAAAACTGTTTTGATCGGTTAAATTATACGAAATATAAAACGTAAACGTTGAGCCTATGTTTTTTTCGCTAGTTACACTAATGCTTCCTTTATGTAATTCAACTAATTTTTTTACAATTGATAATCCCAAACCACTTCCGCCATAATTACGAGTTGTAGAGCTGTCTTCTTGAATAAATTTATCAAAAACAGTTTCTATTTTGTCTTTATCAATCCCTATGCCGTTATCAATTACATTAAATTTAACTACACAATTAGTTTCATTTTTTTGAATTACCGAGGCATAAACACTTACTTTTCCGTTATTTTTAGTAAAACGTAAGGCGTTGTTAATTAAATTATTTATTATCTGAAACAGCCTAGTGGGGTCACCAAATACGGTTTCAGGTAAATTATTTTCAACGGTTGTGTTAATTTGTATGTTTTTTGAATGAGCAAGTGGAATAAATGTTTTAACAGTATCTTTAATAATTGATGCAATATTAAACGGGATATTTTCTAATTCAATTAAACCTGCTTCTATTTTAGTTGAATCTAAAATATCGTTAACTATTTTAATTAAATTATTTCCAGAAATTTTTATTGATTGTAAATAATCTAACTGTTCGTGATTTAGTTTTGTGTTTTGTAATAACTCCGTAAACCCTAAAATACCATTTATTGGCGTTCTAATTTCATGACTTATGTTTGCCAAAAACATAGTTTGTAAATTCAATGCGTTTTCTGCAATTTGTTTAGATTTTTCGAGTTGTGTTTCTAAATTATGTAGTTGTGTAATATCCTGAAAAAAAATAATGTAATTATTGTTTTTTGAAATTACTTCTTTTTGAATTGTAACTAAGCAAACAATTAATTCTTCTTTACTTGTTAAACAAAACATTTTTTCGGCATGAAATTCACCTTCTCTTAACAATTTTTCTTTGATAAGTTTTATGCCGTTAGGGTTAAAAATTTTTAATTCCTTTAGCGGTTTATTAATAATTTCAAAATTTGAGTCGTATTTAAATAATTTAATAAATGAGTTGTTAACCTCGTTAACACAAGTAAAGTTATCGTTAATTATTAACTCAGCTATTGGCGTGTTGTGGGTTAAAAACATTTAAAACAAATTTATCTGACTAAAACAATATTTATATTACAGACTCTATTTGTGTTACAATTTGATTAAACACATTTTGCTTATGAATAAAAAACACATTTTTAAGCGCTAAATCATCAACAACTTTTTTACCATAATCTAAACTAGAAACAACAATTATTGGTATGTTTTCAGAAACGTTTTGTTTAATTGCCCTAATTAAATCTACACCAGTTAAATCATCAATCATTAAATCACAAATTACAACATCAAATTTTTTATTTGTAATTTTTACATACGCATCGTTAACTTTACTTGTAGTTATTAAATTATAATTGGCATCTAAAAGCTTTTGGCCTAAAGCACGTAAAAATAGTTTATCGTCATCTACAATTAAAATACTTTTTTCCATGATATTAAAATTAATTTTAAATTACTAGAGGTTTATCAAAAATAAATTAAATTATTGAGAAATTATTATCAAAAAAATAAAATAGCGATAAATAACAACTAAAATTAGTCGAAATAGAACACAATTAATTTAAACGTTAAGGGTGTATTTTTTAACAACTAATAGTCTTTAAATTAATTCAGGGTTGTAATCTTATAGCACTTTTTTCAATAATTTTAATTAAAAAATTTTACGATTTATGTGTTTTTAAGTTTAAGCAAAAGTTATTGTGAAAAAGCACAATAAATTTTAATAAGACAAATTAAAAAAATTGAAAAATAGCATTTAGTTTTTTTACATAATTAATTTTCTTTTTCACACACAAATTCTATATTTGATAATGTTTAAAAAAATTCATTTTTATTTTTTAATACTAATAGTGTTTAAAATTGGCGCACAGCAACCCGCTTATTTTATACTAGGCGAAAACCAATTTAAAGGGGTACAAATTTTTGATTTAATTCAAGATAAAAATGGGGTTTATTTTATTGCTACTAACGAAGGGCTTTTTAGTTTTGATTATTACACGTATCAAAAAATTCATATTGAAGACTCAAAAAGCAATTCAATATTTAATTTTGTAATGAACGAAAATGGAACAATTTTTTGTCATAATTTAAACAATCAAATCTTTAAAATAGAAAACAAAAAATGTAAACTCTTTTATGAATTAAAACAAGATGAAATTAGCTCTGATGTGAGTTTAGCAACATGTAATACTGTTTTGCTTATAGGTGCAAAAAAACTAATTCGAATTTTAGAAACAGGCCAAGTTATAGAAAGAATGTCTTTTGATAGAGGCTATTTTGGTTATCCCTTTCAACACAGTTCAAAAACGATATTTTATCATATACCTAATGCCGATTCTATAATTTGTGTTTCAGATGCTGGTACAAAAGTTGAAAAACTTAATGTTATTGGTCAACCAATTAAAGGACAACAAATTTTGCAATTTTTTAAATTAGGCAATCAAAATTTTGCTATTAGTCAACAATCAAAATCAATTTATAGTTTTAACATTGCAACTAAAGAACTAAAACAAATACAGAATAATTTGGCTTTTGAAAAAAGTTTATCATTAAGGTTATATAATACCAATAATGATTTATGGATTGCAGGATCGCTTCCTGGTGTAATAAAACTAAACAAAATATCTCAAAAACAATTTAAGCCGTTTTATGAAAAATATTTTATATCTGATGTTTATAAAGATAACGAAGGAAATATTTTATTAAGCACCTTTGATAAAGGGATAATTGTGATTCCCGACTTAGAAGAACCCGATGTTGCTTTAACCACCAATGATGATCCCATAACGGCAATGAATTACGATAAAGATCTAGGTTTATTATTAGGCTCTTCAAAAGGAAATTTATTTAAATACAAACATGCTGCTTTAGATACTATAGACAATAAAGGAGAAAGAAGCATTGAAAAAATACACACCAATGAAAATTCCCCGTTTTTAATTTTTGACAATAAATACCCCATTGCCTTTAATAAATTCTCAAAAAGTTTTACCGAACTTGCACAAGCTTCTTTAAAAGACGTTTCATTTGTATCGGATAGCTTATTTTATTTAGGCACTAATCGTGGAATTATAAAATGTAAATGGCTAGGTAATACTAAGTTTGAGACAAGTTATTTATCAACTAATAATATTCGTATTTATTCATTAACTTATAACAAAAACAATAAAACACTCTATTCATCTACAGCTAATGGGCTTTTTACCATTCAACAAAACGGTACAGTTAATGAAATTTTATTAAACGGTAAGTCAATTTTTACAAATTCTCTTTACTATTACAATGGTTTAATTTACGCAAGTAATAAAAAAGGTGGGCTGTTTATTATTGAGGGTAATTTTATTAAAAGAAATTTAGCATTAAAAGTAAATAAAGATGCTGAAACAATTACAAAGTTTAAAATTCATAATAATAAGCTGTTTTGTAAAACATTTAATGAACTGTTTCAATTTGATTTAAACGGAAACTACATTAACACACTTTTTGCAACTCAAAGTGGATCGGGTCGTCGTTTAATAGATTTTGTTTTTGCAAATGACACATTGTGGATAAGCCATACAGGAGGAATACAACAACTCGATTATAAAAAAAATAAAAATAAAATAATTAAGCCTAATATAAACTTAACATATTTATATGTAAACGATTCATTAACCAGCCTTTCAAAAATTGATTTTAATAATAATGAACGTAAATTTCAATTTATATTAAGCACTTTAACATTAAAAAACAGACAAAGTACTCGGTTTCATTACAAGCTTGCTGGTAACGATGATTTATGGTCAATAAACAATAATTTTGAAAATCAAATAACCTATAATGCACTTGCGCCAGGCACTTATACTTTTTATGCAACAACAGAAAGAAATGGTGTTTTTAGTGATACAATAGCATACTCTTTTACAATTAAATCACCATTTTATTCTAAATGGTGGTTTATAGTATTGCAAATGGTTTTGTTTTTAGTTATTGTATTTTTAATTTATAAGTGGCGATTATCTATTCAAGAAAAAAAATTAAAACAACAAAACGAGCTAAATACCTCAAGATTAACTGCAATTCAATCTCAAATGAATCCCCATTTTATTTTTAATTCATTAAACTCAATTCAAGATTTAATCTTAAAAGGTGATGTAGAAAAATCATACACCTATATTACAACGTTTTCAAATATGGTTAGAAAGACATTGAGTTATTCTCAAAACGATTTTATTGATTTTGAAAAAGAAATTCAATTATTAGAATTATACCTTTCGCTCGAAAAATTGCGTTTTAAAAAAGATTTTGTATATACAATAAATACTTTTAATATTTCTGACATTGAAATTCCGCCAATGATAATTCAACCATTTATCGAAAACGCTATTGTTCATGGTTTACTACACAAAGCAGGAGAAAAAAAGTTAACTATTAATTTTGAGTTGAAAGAAACCTTAATTTGTATTATAGAAGATAATGGTGTAGGAAGAAAGAAAGCAAAAGCTATTAAAGATAGGCAACGATCTGATTACGATTCTTTTTCTGTAAAAGCTACCAGAAAAAGATTTGATATTTTAAGTAGTTTGTATCCTGGTCAATTTGGAGTAATATATGAAGATGTTGTAGTTGATGGGATTGAAAGTGGAACAAAGGTTAAATTAAGTTTGCCAATTAAGTTAAAATTTTAGCCATTTATAAACTTTTTTAATTCGTTAATAAAAACTAATTGTGTTTATTTTTATGAATTAATATTTTTGTTTGTGTGAAAAAAATTAAAGCCTTACTAATAGACGATGAAGAAAGTGCGCGCGACGTGCTTGAAAATCTATTGTTACGCTTTTGTCCAGAAGTGGATTTGGTTGCTAAATGCGAAAATATTCCTTCAGCCGTTCAAGCAATAAAAAAACACCAACCAGATGTTGTTTTTTCGGATATAGAAATGCCTGATTATGCTGGGTTTGAAATTGTAAAATTTTTTGAAGAGCTAACGTTTGAACTTGTTTTTGTAACAGCATATGATCAATATGCTGTTAGAGCCTTTGAAATTGCGGCAGTTGATTATCTCCTTAAACCTATTGATATAGAAAGGCTCAAATTATCGGTTAAAAGAGTTATAGAAAGAAAAGATTTAGATGAAAGAAAAGAACGTTTATCATTATTGAGCAATTCACTTGAAACTAAACAATTAAAAAAAATTGTAATAACTGATAAAGGGCAACAAAATATAATAGCTATTGAAAATATAATAGCCATTGAAGCACAAGAAGCCTATTGTACAATTTATACCGAAAACCAAAAATTTGTTGCTAGTAAAAATTTAAAACATTTTGAAACTATTTTAGAAACTATTCCATACTTTATTCGTGTTCACAAATCGTGGCTAATCAATAAGTGTTTTATTAAAAATTATTCAAAAACTGAGTTGTCAATTCAATTGTCTAATGGCCTCATCGCTAAACTTTCTAAATATAAAAAAGCAGAGTTTGAGCAAATAATTCTTTCTTAAAATTACTCTACTTTCCCATTCCTAAATCAAAATGGCTGTTGCTGAAGTTTATTAAAAAGAATTTTTTTTCGTAGTTAATTTTGTAAAAATTATTTTTATGAAAACAAAAAACTATTTATTTTATGTTTGCCTTTTATTTGGAGGGGCTTTTAAGGCTCAAGATGATCAAAATATTATGGCAGAAAAATCAGGCTCAGGACGTTATATGAGTTAAGTGATTAACCATTCAGATGGTGAATATACTTATGCAGGAATAAATAAAGATCCATGGGATATTGAAATTAACACCTATAAGGGTAACTTAAAAGAAGCCGCAATTAAAAGAACGATTGAATCTAGATATTTTTTTCCTGATAATGCAGCCTATGCCGCTACTTTTGTTGAAGCATGGAAAGAAACAAGAAAAGAAATGAATGGAATGACACACGTTGTATTTAAAGAAAGTAAACGAATGGTTTTTACCAACGAATGGGTTTATGTTTTAGATAATTGGAAAGATAAAAACAATTATGTAATTGTTGATTGTATTAAAAAAGGAGAAATATCGGGTTTTAAATTAACTAAAGCTGCTTTTGGGGCTAAAAAAGAAATGGAAAGCGCTAACCATAAAGTTAATTTGCAAAAGTATTTAGACGATGCTTTTAAAAAGCAAGCAGAAATAATGGCTACAACCGAAGGAAAAAACAAAGAGCAAGCTTATAGAGAAGATTTTATTAATGCTAAAAAAAGACATAAATTTGTTGTGGATTCTATTAATGGAAAATATTGGAGTTCTGAGGAAGGTAAACAAATTAAAGCAAGACTTGACAAAAAAAGTGGTCAAGCAAATATAACCTTAGTAAATGATTTAACTTTTGATTTATTATTATGTCATGGATCGGGGGTTTCTACACGATTAAAACCAGGAGAAAAAAAGCAGTTTCAGTGTCAAACCGCTGGTAAAGTGAAAAAAGGAAAACCTCGTCAAAACAACAGTACACAATTTGATGCTACAGATGTTGTGCTATTAGAATTAGATGGG
>CAZAPH010000001.1:92056-99338 GCA_964487105.1 uncultured Akkermansia sp. | reverse complement strand
TGTTTATCAATTATTCAAATATACAATTTGAAATCAAATCACAACTAAAAATTATGCCAATAAACTACTCATTTAGTTGTTTATCAATAAGTCAAAGATACAATTTGAAAGCAAATCACAACAGTTATAACACGAATATCATTTTGGTTTTGGTTGTTTATCAATAGGTGCAGATTTTTTGTTATTGTTTTTTAATGGTATCTGCGAATCTCGTGCCTCGATTTCAAAGATACAATTTGAATTGTAGCGAAGCGGAAATCAGCGAATGCCAACATAAACCCATATTATACATTAGAAATCCTATTACGAGCCAAAATCTCTTCAAAATATGAGGCTTCGCAACTTTTCCTCATTCACCATAAAAGTGATTATGGCTCAATCGAAAAAGTTCATATTTTATTGAGTTTTTGACTCTCACTACAAATTTCTAATGTATAATATGGGTTAAAAACTAAAAAAATGAGCTAAAGCAAATCACAACAATCAATTTATAGAGTATTCATTTTATTATGTTGTTTATCAATTACATTAAATTTTTATTGTTTAGGAATCGAAAATTATTTGTTTGATATATTTATCCTCAAATTTTTGACTCTAATCCTGTTTTTAAGCTATATGGCTTTATGAAAATTTTGATGAATCCGATGTGCGGGCATGTATAAACTTTATTGTTTCTTTTCTATCAATTAATAAATTGAATTATCTGATTTAGGAAAAATAATTTGAGGCTTAAACTTCTTTGCTGCTTTTATTGTCATTGCAACATAAGAAATAATTATTATTTTATCCCCTTTACTTATTTTTAATGCTGCAGGTCCATTCATACATATTTCACCACTACCTTTTTTGCCAGTAATTACGTAGGTAATTAATCTTTCTCCATTTCTATGATTAATTACATGTACTTGTTCACCTTCAATGATGCCAACTGCATTCATTAAATCTTCATCAATTGTAATACTACCTATATATTCAATATTTGCTTCAGTAACAAAATCATTATGTATTTTCGATTTTAAAACTTGTATTTGCATATTCTAAATTTCAGAAACCATTTCCAAAAACATTCTATGTTTTAGAATTGTAATTTTAGTTCCATTTGTAGTTATTAAATTTTGATCTTTAAATATTCTTAACATTCTAACTAAAGTTTCTTTTGCAGTTCCAACAAATCCAGCAAAATCATCTCTACTTATTGCAATTTTTACTGTCTTTAAATTTTCATCATTTCGTTGGTAAATCTTGTTTAAAATAAGAAGGCTTAATGCCACTCTCTCTTTTACAGCGTATTTTGAAAAAATGGTCATTTTATTTATCCATACAGAAAATTCTTTTGACAAGATTCCTAGTAACTTGTAGGCTAAGTGTGGAGATTTTGTAATAACACTATTAAATAATTCTCTTGGTATAAATGAAACGACTACATTATCCATTGCCATAGCTGAAACAGGATGAGGCTCATCAGCCAATAAAGGCCTGTAACCAAAATAGTCATCTTTTTTATAAATGTATGCGATACTTTGTCTGCCTTCACTATTAGTTTGAAAAATTTTTACTTTACCCTTTCTGATAATATAAATCCCCTTTGAATAACTTTTTTCTTTAAAAAGGTATTCTCCTTTAATGAACTCTTTTCGATGCATTTTACACTTAACTAATAGTGTCTCTTCTTTATTTAAGAAATCAAATAATGAAGTAGATTTTAAATGATATTTCTCTATATTAAACCCCATACCTTAATGATAAATAACTTAAACATAATTAAAATTGATAATTGTCAATTTTTATAAATATAATACTTCATAATATTACCGTATTGTACTTTTTTCATTAAAAATAAAAAACCATTGTTAGTACAAAGTTTACTAATAATGGTTTTTAAATGTAAAATATTTTATATTAAATTGAGCACAATCATATTTGTTTAAATTAAGTCATTTTTTAGATAATATTATTTGATTTACCTCAGAGATAGAATAAAATATATAAAATGATAAAAATTTTAAATTAAATATATTGTTATTAAAAGTATGAGTATTTAAGTAAAATGGGGTTTAATTATCGTGTAAATTTACAACTCATCAATTATTTTTTAGCTTTTAATTATGAATTGACAATTGTCAATGAAATCAAAACTAGATATTCGTTACTTGATAAATATTAATGCTATAATATTTAATCATGAAATTACAATCTTTCTCGTTACACAATTATAAAAACATTCCACAAATTAATAAATTGACACCTGAACAAATTGAGGCTATTGAAGTTGTTGGAAACGTGTTACCATTTAAGACAAATAATTATGTTATAAACGAACTTATTAATTGGGATAATTTAAATAACGACGCGATGTTTAAACTAACTTTTCCTCAAAAGGAAATGCTCAATGATGAACATTATAACTCAATGAAAATTGTACTTGAGCATACAGATAATAAAGATGAAATAAAAAAAATGGCAAATTTAATAAGAAGCGAATTAAATCCTCATCCTGCGGGCCAAGTAGAGTACAATGTTCCTGAAATAAATGGTGAGAAATTGATGGGTATGCAACACAAATACCGTGAGACAGTGCTTTTCTTTCCAAGTCAAGGACAAACATGCCATGCATATTGTACCTTTTGTTTTAGGTGGCCTCAATTTGTAGGCATGAATGAGTTAAAATTTGCTACAAAAGAAGCATCTCTATTAAGTGATTATGTTAAACTTAATACTCAAGTAACAGATATTTTATTTACCGGAGGCGATCCAATGATTATGAAAGCTAAAATATTTTCTACTTATATTCAACCATTATTAGAAAAAGATTTAACAAATTTACAAACTATAAGAATAGGGACAAAAGCTCTTTCGTATTGGCCATATAAATTTACTAAAGATGATGATGCTGATGAGATGATTAATTTATTTGAATCAATTATTAAAAAAGGAATTAATTTATCGATAATGGCTCATTTTTCTCATCCGGTAGAACTAGAAACTGTTGCTGTACAAGAAGCTATAAAAAAATTAAGAAGCGTAGGTGTTCAAATAAGAACGCAATCACCCGTTTTAAAACACATTAATGATTCACCTGAAATTTGGGCAGAAATGTGGCGAAAACAAGTTAACTTAAATTGTATTCCATATTACATGTTTATTCCAAGAGATACCGGTGCACAAAATTATTTTGCTATTACTCTTGAAAATGCATGGCAAATATTTAGAAATGCTTATAAAAAAGTAAGCGGTGTTTGTAGAACTGTTAGAGGCCCAAGTATGTCTTGTACATCAGGTAAAGTTCAAATTTTAGGTGTTTCGGACATTAAGGGAGAAAAAATATTTGTATTAAGAATGTTGCAAGGTAGAAATCCAAATTGGATAGCTAAACCGTTTTTTGCAAAGTATGATCCTAATGCAATTTGGATGGATGATTTAAAACCCGCATTTGGGGAAGAAAAATTCTTTTTTGAAGATGAATTAAAATCAATGTTTAACGAGCAAATAAATTAAAACGAAATTAATAATTTTGAATAACGAAAAAGATAGAATTATTATTGATAATTTTTCACACTATCAAATACTCATATTTAATCTAAATGTATGGTTATTACTTATATTTGAATTACACCGAAGCGGAAATCAGCGAATGCCAATTTAAAAACTAAAAAAATGAGCTAAAGCAAATCACAACGCTTTGAAATTCACTTTTTAATTTTTTCGAAAAATTCGAAAAATAGATTTTTAATTTACTTTTACTTTAAAAGGAATTTCTACATCTGTTTCTCCTGGTGTAAAGGTTCCATCTTTAACCCCTAACTGATGCCTTAACGTAATTGTAAATTGATTTTTAATATTTCCTGTTGAAGCATAAGTCCTAACTCTTGTGTTTAATCCTATGCCCCTTACCGGAGTTCCATCATCAACATCAAGGTAGGTAATTTTAATTCCTGAACCACTTAATGTGGTTGTAAAGGGTGTTCCGGTTGGATTTAATTGATTAAAAAAGAACATGTGATCTTCACCTTCTTCTTTCACTTCATTACTAATTGTGTCTTCTGGTGTTTTTATTTTATCTAATAAAATAATTTTCATAAAATAGGTTTTGTTGGCTGCCAATGTAAAAACAGAATCTGCTTGATTAGTTCCTAAATAAATACCTGCATTTCCTCCATCACCATCTATATCTTCAAATCCAAAAACTGAAATTACATTTGATGCTGAATCTGTTAAATGTAATTTTATTGTTGTAATAATTTCTTCAGTATTTTCTGGTACAGGAGGAAGTGTAACTCCAGGGACTGGCGTATTTTTATCTTTTTTACAAGCGTTAAATAACAGCATTACAAATAATAATGTTGTAATTAAAGTGTTGGTTAAAATAGTTTTCATATTAAAATTATATTTTGTTTAATGTTTTTTATCGTAAAAAATTAATGGTAAAGTAATTCGTAAATTGTATGAGCTTCCTAAAGCATCTGCAAAATATCTAAATCTATCAAGGTAATCTCTATAAACTTTATTTAATACATTTGATGCGCTTAAAGTAATTCGTAATTCCTGTTTTTTTATGTTTACTTGGCTTCCTATTTCAAAGCCTAACAAATAATATGCTTTGGGTGGTGGAGCAAAATCTCCTAATTTAGGTACACGCCATTGTTTATTCACTAATAAATTGTTAGCTTGGAAATAATTATCTTTAAAAATGGTATTTGTTTTAAATTTAAATTTCATATTCATTTCTACCCTATCGGCAGGCATTAAAATTAAATGGTCATTATCAGTATAATTCCATCCTCTAACCGTCATCCCCTTTAAAAGTAATTCTAAATTTTTATGAAAATAATAGGTAATGTTTATATCTGAACCGCTGATTCTTACTTTTGCTTGTTTATAATCAAACACAGGGAATGCTCCTCTAATGGTAAGTTCGTTATTACCTGAAGGAAAAAGATAAATATAATTTGCAAATTGATTATGATAAACGGCAACCTCAGTCTTTATTTTTTTTCGCTTTAAAATGCCGGTTAAGGTTGTATTAAAAACTTTTTCTGTTTTCATATTCTCGTTTCCGCGTTCAATGGCTGATACACCATGATGAATGCCGTTAGCATACAATTCATTAACCGCAGGCGCTCGCCATGCCGAACCCATATTTAAAAATAAATTAACTGTAGTATCAGGTTTCCAAATAAATCCACCGTTATACGTGAAATTTGAAAAAAACAATTTTGGAGTTACGTATTCGTTTTGTTTGTAATAAAACGATTGTAAACGTTTCTCATCATATCTCACACCAATTTCAAATTCATAATGTTGTTTTACATATCTTTCAGTTGCAAATAGGCCCCATGTATTATTAATATAATATGGTATAAAAAATCTTCCGATGTACACATTTTTCTGATTCATATAATTTACTCCAAACATTCCTCTAAACGAACGTATATTATCGTGTTCAATAATTCCTTCAGCAGTTTGTGAAGTTATTCGGAAATCAACTTGAGGTTCATTTTCAATTAAAATTCTTTTTTCTTCGCTCTTAGGTAAATGAACATCGTACTCTTTACGCCAATTGTACTGCCATGCGTATTGAATCCTTGAGTGCCAGCGATTACTAAAATGATAACGTATTAACCCTTTAATTAATTCGTGTGTAGCTTCTTGATAGGGTCTTTGTATATCATAACTAAAGGGTGCCAAACTATCTATTGGTTTTGATCGTTTATAAGCAGCTGTTAGGTCGGTTAAATTTCCGATATGAGAGCCAGAAAAAATACCAATTTTTGTATTAAATTGAGCGTAATACATTTCGGTTTGCCATTTTTTACGATGATACCCAATGGCATAAGAATAATTGTATTCATTAATTCCTGTATTTCTTAAATAATATTGAGGCGTTTTTAAATTACCTCCTTTTTTAAGTGAACCTTGAATGCGCCAACTCAAATATTTTATTTTATCAAAATAACCTTCTAACAACATAGAAGCTGCTCCTGTTTTACCATTACTAAATCCTGCTATATTTAATTCTCCAACAACTGCTGCGGTATCAGGTAATAAATTTGGTTCAACCATAACAACTCCACCAATTGCATCACTTCCATATCTTATACTGTTTGCTCCCTTTATAACATTAATTCGTTTAGCAATAAAAGGATCTATTTCTGGAGCGTGTTCATTCCCCCATTGCTGTCCTTCATGACGAATTCCGTTATTAAGTATAAGTAAACGATACCCTTGCATTCCATGAATCATGGGTTTTGAAATGTTCCCTCCGTTATTTAATGTGGTTATACCTGAAACGTTTTTTAAAATATCTCCAAAATTTTGACCTGTTGTTTTTTCTAATTCTTTTGCATTTAATTGAGCAACGGTTTGAGTTTGTTTCATTTCTATACGTTTATCCATAATTTCTACCCCATTTAATTCAAATGCACTATGAGGAAGTTTTATTTTAACGTGTGTGTTTTTTGAAACGTTAACTTTAATAAGCGTATCGTTACAACCAAAATGCCGAATCAATAATTCATTTTGTCCTTTACATACATTTGAAAAAGTGAATCGTCCATGTTGGTCTGTTGCTATTACACTATTTTGTCCGGAGATAGAAACTAAACAATCATGCAATTCAGAACCATTGTCTAAATCGATAATTTGGCCAGTGACTTTAAAATTGCACTGCGAATAATATATTTGTGTGAATACCATAAGTATCAACACAACAAAATGTTTAAACACCATTAAGTTTTTAAAAAGTAAAAATAAAAGGGGAAAAAGGAAAAAATAAAGTTACACTATTTGAGGGGGTGCACGGGCAGGCAAATTGCCAATAGGTAATGAAGTTGTTCTACTAATATAACGACTATAAATAGTAGTTTTTAGTTCAAATTTTATAAAATTTAAAGCAACAAGTTTTGGAGCAAAGTAAACTGGAGAATTTATTTTAAGAATATCACAATGTTTATGTTTTTCTTCTATATGTATTCCAAGGTGTGCATGATAAGTTTTACAGTAATTAACAGAAGTGTCTTCATGATCAGCAAAACAATCATGTAAAGAATGTGTAGGTATAGTTGCCCATAAAAAAGCAATTAAAATAAATTTGGTTAAATATGTATTTAATTTTTTCAGAAACTCAAAGTTAATTTAAAAATTATTATTTAAAAAATAATTTGAAAAAACTGTTTTATGTTTTACTTTCAAAATTGGATTTTAATATCTTTTCTAAATATTTTTGGCTAGGCATTAAACTGTTTTGAATTTTTCTTGCATACCTTATACTACTAATAATTTCTTC
>CAZAPH010000001.1:79997-92046 GCA_964487105.1 uncultured Akkermansia sp. | reverse complement strand
TTCTTCGTTTTTTACTTCAATAACATATTTTTGTTTTTCTATTTCAATTAATCTTAATTCAGCTTCTTGTTCGGCTTTTTTACGTAAGATGATTTCTTTACTAAATAATCTGTTCCAAAACACTAAACAAATGGCAAGTAAAATCATTCCTGTTGACATCATTATATTTGCTCCTGGCCAATGAAATTTTTTAAACATATACCCTAATATTAATGCAGTTACACTTATTAAATCGCCAAATGAAAGTAAATAAGCGTGCCAACTTTTACTAGTGTATTGCTTCCATTTTTCGATTCTGTTTTTTGTATAAACCGGCAAAATACTAAACGCTAAAAAACTTCCTGTACTTAAATATAAAATACTTACACCACTCCAATAAAAATGCTTAAATAGAAAAACAAGTATAATTAAAGTAAGTAAAATGAAAGAAGCAATTTTTACAAATTTCTCTCTAATTTTTGGTTGAGCATTTAAGAATAGAAATGCAATTCCTAAAAAAAAAGCTACGAAAGAAACACTGCCAACCATCCAAAATATAAAGTTAGCTTCAAGATTAAATACAGCTGCAACAAAAAAAATTATTGTTAAAATAATTAAGCTACAACTAATAAATATTTTACCTGTTAATTTTATAACGTAAATATAAAAAAAAAGCAGTTCGAATTGAACTGCTTTAATAAAAATCAAAATTGGTGTTAATCTACATTATCGTGTAAAAAAGAATTGTTTGGTTTAATTTCAATTTTTTTATCTTCGCCTTCACTTAAAGTAAATCGAGAAACTTGCGATTCTGTACTGTGTGTTTTATTTTCAAGTGCAATGTTTTTTCTTTCAAAAGCAGTTTGTTTTTCTAAAGCAGCTAAACCATCAGGGCTTTTCATTTTTAAAGTAATTTCTTTTAATTTACGAATGCGCTCTTGTGCAATTTTTATCTGCTCTTCTCGCGAAACAGGCTCATTGTTTTGAGCAAGCGTATTACTTTCTTTAATTATATTTTCGTCTTTAACTTCGTTAAAAGTGAACTCTTCAAAAGTTGAATTTAGATCAATATTTGTATTAATTGGTCCATTATCAACTTGTTTAATTGTCATTTCAATATTATTTTCAATATTTAACTCAATAGATTCAATATTAATATTGTTTGTATTTTCAGGAACAACAATTGGATTGTTTTCAATTTTAATTTCTGGTTTTACCTCAATATCTTGCTTAATAAAAACATGAGGTTCTGCCTTGCTTATTTCATCAATAATATTGGTTTGTTTTACATCATTTACAGGTTGTTCAACTTTTTCTTCTAAACTAACAATTTTTCTTTCTTTAGGAACAGCAATTTCAAACCCTGTTGTTTGTTTTGCTTTAAACCCAGTTGCAATAATAGTTACACTAACGTTATCACCTAAAGAGGGGTCTGTTCCGTATCCTGTAATTAATTCTGCAGTACCTCCGGCAGATTCTTGAATAAAGTCTGTTATTTCACCAAATTCATCCATATCAATATCATCACTACCACTCATAATATTTAAAAGCACATGGCGTGCGCCGCTAATATCATTATCGTTTAATAATGGAGAATTTAAGGCTTGTTCAACAGCGCGTATTGCTCTTCGTTCACCGCTAGCAACTGCAGAACCCATAATGGCAACACCACTATCTTTCATAACCGTTTTTACATCATTAAAATCTACGTTTATATGCATATGTAAACTAATAATTTCAGCAATACTTTTTGCGGCACCAGTTAAAACATTATCAGCATGTTCAAAAGCTTCGCTCATTTTTAGATTTCCATAAATTTCGCGTAACTTATCGTTACCGATAACAAGAAGCGTATCAACATATTTTTTTAATTCTTCTAAACCAGCTTCGGCTTGAGCTCTTCGTTTTTTACCTTCAAAAGTAAAGGGAATTGTAACTATACCAACAGTTAAAATACCCAGAGATTGAGCAATACTTGCAATAACCGGAGCTGCTCCGGTACCAGTACCACCACCTAAACCAGCTGTAATAAAAACCATTTGTGTGTTATCGCCTAAAAATTCTTTAATTTCATCGATAGATTCTAATGCGGCTTCTTTTCCTACATCAGGAATAGAGCCCGCACCAAGTCCTTTAGTAGATTTAGCGCCTAATTGAATTTTATTATTAACAGGGCTTTTTTCTAAAGCTTGTTTATCTGTATTACAAATTATAAAATCAACGCCTTTAATTCCTAAGCGAAACATGTGGTTAACCGCATTACTGCCGCCTCCACCTACTCCAATTACTTTAATAATTGAGCTTTCTTCTTGTGGTAATTCAAATTGCATCATGGTTATTTTTTTTGGTTTGGTTTAATTTTAAATTATTCTACATCATCTCTTATCCAATCTTGTGTTTTTTCAAGTAAATTGGTTAAAAATGATCCTATTCTTTTTTGTGAATGCCCTATAACTTTTTTCTCTTCTTTAGCATTTTCTATTTGTTCATTTACTTGTTTAGTTTCAACTGATGTTTTATTTGAGTTTAATGTACGTTTTGCATCTCTTTCAAATTTTTCAATTCCTTTCATTACCAAGCCTACGCCAGTTGCAAATAAAGGATTTTTTAATTTATCGTCATTTCCTGCTAAGTGTTCATTTGGAGTGCCAATTCTGCAATCCATTCCAGTAGTTAACATTGCTAATTGAGATAAATGTTTTAACATAGCTCCACCGCCAGTTACAACAATACCGGCTGAAAGTTTACGTTCAAAACCACTACTTTTAATTTCGTATAAAACAAATTCTAAAATTTCTTCCATACGTGCTTGAATTATTTGTGCTAAAAATTTAACTGAAATTTCTTTTTGAGGACGGCCTCTTAAACCAGGAATAGAGATGATTTCATTTTCTTGATTTTCGTTTGCTAAAGCAGAACCAAAACGAACTTTTAATTGTTCAGCTTGTGCTTTAATAATTCCACATCCTTCTTTAATATCTTCTGTGATAATATTACCTCCAAAAGGAATTACAGCAGTATGGCGAATAATATTATCATAAAAAATTGCAACATCAGTTGTACCACCGCCAATATCAACTAATACAACGCCTGCTTCTTTTTCATCATCGCTTAATACTGCATCAGCGCTTGCTAAGGGTTCTAAATGTAAATCAACAGTTTCTAAACCCGAACGGTTTACACATTTAAAAATATTTTTAACTGCACTCACTTGCCCAGTTATAATATGAAAATTTCCTTCTAATCTAATTCCCGCATGGCCAATTGGATTTCGAATTCCAATCTCATTATCAACAATATATTCTTGTGGAATAACGTGTATTATTTCTTCTCCCGGGCTCATTACTAAACGGTGCATACTATCAATTAAAGTATCAATATCTTTTTGAGATACTTCATCTTCTAAACTTTGGCGTGTTAACATACCACGGTGTTGCATGCTTTTAATATGTTGTCCTGCAATACCAACAACTACATCACCAATATCAACACTTGCTGCATTTGCTGCTAATGCAATTGCGGCTTTAATACTTGCCACTGTTTGTTCTATATTTACAACCACTCCACGGTTTACCCCTAACGATTCAGTTTTTCCAATACCTAATATTGTAACTTTACCATGTTCATTTTTTTGGCCAACTATAGCAGCAATTTTAGTAGTACCAATATCTAAACCTACTACTAGTTCTGAAGAAAAATTGTTTGGTTGTGTGTTGTTTTCCATAATTAAATAATACTTGTTTTTTTAGTTCCAACAATAATGTTTTTGTATTTAATGTTTATTGCAGAATATTTATTCCAACTGTTTGTTTTGGTTAAACCTTCTTTGTAAAATACTTTAAGCTTATTAAATTTTTCTTCGATATTGGTTGCTTGTCCAAAAATAATTTTGTGATCTCCAACAATAGGTATTAACTCTATTTCTTTATTTTTAGTTACGTTAATTTGATGAATTAGTGCAGTTAAAGTAGAATCTTGGATTATATATGATGTTATATCCCATAAATCATCTAACATGCTAATTTGATTATATATTGGGTTAGTTTTAATTTGTGTTACAGAAAACTCACTTCGTCTGGCATAAGGCTCATTAATAAATCCATTTGCAACTAAAACACGAGCTGTATAATTTTCGCTTAAGGGCATTAATTTAGATTGTGAATCTATATAATAGCTTTCGCCATCTTGATTTAAAATGCGTAATATTGGTTTGCGTTGCTCCACTTCAATTTTTAATTCGCCGTTTAAGTCAACACTAATTTCGGCATTTGCAACTGATGGGTGACTGTTTAATGTTTTTTCGAGTAAAGGGATGTTTATGTTTTTATATTGATTATTTAGAAGTATTTCGTTTCTTGAATTAAAATAATCTTGTACATCAGTTTCATCTAAAAAATTATTTTCGTTATGATTAATAATGTTGATGTTAATTGAATTTACGGTTAAATTTTTTTCTTGTTTGCTGATAAATGATAAAGATAAAGCAATGCCAAAAATTGCAAAACACCATGCAATTACGACAACTACTTTTTTATAATTTATTTTTTTCAAACTTTACTTTTTAATATTTTTTCAATTGGTTCAACTAATCCGTCTATATCTCCTGCTCCCATAGTAACAAGTAACTCAACAGCGTTTGTTTTAACATACGCCATTGCTTCTTCTTTTGATACAACCAACTTATCCTTACAGTTTACTTTATTTAATAACCAATTAGAATTTACACCTTCTATTGGCAATTCTCTTGCAGGATAAATTTCTAAAAGCAAGCAAACATCTAATAAACTTAAACTTTCAGCAAAACCTTCAACAAAATCTCTTGTTCTGGTATATAAGTGCGGCTGAAAAATTCCGGTTATTTTTTTATTAGGGTAAATTTTTTTAACAGAGCCTATAATTGCTTTTAATTCCTCAGGGTGATGTGCATAATCATCAATAAAAACAACGGAGTTACTTTTAACTCTATAATCAAACCTACGCTTAACGCCATTAAAAGAACGTAATGCACTTTTTATAATATTTGCATTTACACCAAGTAATTGAGCAACTGCAACAGCTGCAATAGAATTTTCAACATTATGTAAGCCAGGCAAACCTAGTGTTACATCGTTAATTGGTTCTATTGAACTTTTAATATTATAAACGAAATCAGCATCTTCAATTTTTATTGAATCTGCACAATATTCAGTATCTAAATTTAAGGAGTAGACTAAACGTTTCGATGTGAGCTTCAAATCGTTTTCAACATTTTTTTTAACAACTAAGGTGCCATTTGAAGAAATACATTTACTAAACAATAAATAACCATCTTTTACATGTTGCTCATCACCATAAATATCTAAATGATCAGCATCAACACTTGTAATTATTGCTATTTCGGGTTTTAAGGTTAAAAATGATCTATCGTATTCATCTGCCTCAACAACAAAAAAAGAGTTATTATTATTTATATCGCCAAGTAAAATATTAGTATTATAGTTATTAGATATACCTCCCATAAAAGAAAAACAATTAAAAGCTGCGCATTTTAATATATGGGTTACTAATGTTGTTGTTGTTGTTTTACCGTGTGTGCCAGCTATAGCAATAGTTCTAAATTGGCTGCTTATTTCGCCTAATACTTGTGAGCGTTTTAAAATAGTATAATCTCTTTCTTGTAAAAAGATATATTCTTTATGTATTAAAGGAATTGCTGGTGTATAAATTACTAAAACTTCGTCTTTACTATAAGTTTTCAGTAATATGTTTAATGATGCAACATCTTCGATGTAATGGCATGTTATACCTTCATTTTCTAATTGAGTTGTGAGTTTAGTTTTTATTTTATCGTAACCCACAACTTCTTTATTGTAATGCTTAAAAAAACGAGCTAAGGCGCTCATTCCAATACCGCCAATGCCAATAAAGTAGTAAAGTTTATAATTTAATATACTTTTTTTTAGTGTCAACCTTTATTATTTTTAATAAGTTTTAAAACTTCATTTGCAATAGTTTTTGTAGCATTAGGATAGGCCATTTTAACAACATTTACATTTAATTGATTTAATTTTTCGGCATTATTAATTAATTCAAGTGCAGTGCTTACTAAAATTTGGCTTGCATCAATATCTTTAACTAAAACTGCAGCTGAATTACTTTGAAGTGCTAATGCATTTTTAGTTTGATGATCTTCGGCTACGTTTGGAGATGGAACCAAAATACACGGTTTACCAATAACACAAATTTCGGAAATTGAGCTTGCCCCTGCTCTTGATATTACTAAATCACAAGCTGCATAGGCCAAATCCATTCGAGATATAAAATCAAAAGCTTTTATTCCTTTCTGATTATAATTTTTTACATTTTCATTTGCGATCGAAATATACCCTTTACCCGTTTGCCAAATTAATTGGCAATTAGCTTTGTTTATTAAACTAAGGCCTGAATTAATTGCTTCATTTATTGAACGCGCTCCTAAGCTGCCTCCTATAACTAATATAGTTTTTTTTTCGGCGTTCAAATCAAAAAATACTAAAGCTTCATTTCGTTTTGTATTTATATTATATAAATCTTGACGAATGGGATTTCCTGTTATTATTATTTTTTCTTTTGGAAAGTATTTCTCCATATTTGGATAAGCAACACAAATTTTATTTACTTTTTTTCCAAGTATTTTATTTGTTAATCCAGCGTATGAATTTCCCTCGTGTATTAAAGCTGGTATATTTTTAGCTGTTGCTGCTTTAATTATTGGTCCGCTTGCAAAGCCACCTGTACCAACCACAACGTTAGGTTTAAAATTTTCTATTATTTGTTTAGTTTGAAAATAGCTTTTAATTAATAGAAAAGGTAATTTAAGATTTGATAAGGTAAATTTTCTTTGTAAACCAGCAATTGAAACTCCAATAATTTTATACCCTGCAGCAGGTACTTTTTCCATTTCCATTTTACCTATTGCCCCAACAAATAAAATTTCAGCATTTGGTAATGTGTTTTTTATTTCGTTAGCTATTGCTACTGCAGGAAAAATATGCCCTCCTGTTCCGCCACCACTTAACAATACTTTAACTACTTCCATTTTAATCTATTTCTAAATTTTCGGTTGTTTCATTAGTATTATTTTTGCTAACACTTAAAATTATTCCTAATGTTATCATTGTAAAAATCATTGAAGTACCACCCATGCTGATTAATGGTAACGGTTGTCCTGTTACGGGAAATAAATTAACCGCAACTGCCATATTAACAAGTGCTTGAAATACCAAACTAAAGGTTAAACCAATAGCCATTAAACCTCCAAAAGGCTTATCATTTTGACGTAAAATTCTGATGCCCCTAAACAATAAAATCATATATAAAAAGAGTAGCCCAAAACCAATAAATAAACCATACTCTTCTATAATAATTGCATAAATAAAATCTGATGAGGCCTGAGGTAAAAACGCACGCTGTGTACTATTACCAGGTCCTTTCCCAATTACACCACCAGTTGCAATTGCAATTTTAGCTTGTTCACTTTGATAATTACTTTGTGTATCTGCACTTAAAAAATTTTCGATACGTGCCTTCCAAGTAAATGCACGCTTAGATGGGAAGGTGCTTGGTGAAAACCATATCCAAGAGATTAACATTGTTCCGGCTAATAAACAAATACCAAGAATTTTAAATAAAATTTTATAATTTATTCCTCCCAAAAACATTAACATTAAGCAATTAAAAAATAAAATTGCAGCTGTAGAAAAATTTGCAGGTAATATTAACACGCAAATTATAACAATAGGAAGCATTAAATGTTTAATTACATCTTTTAATGTATTTAAAGCTTTTCCTTTAAGGGCAATAATTCTTGCTACATAAATAATTAATACAAGCTTTGCTAAATCAGATGATTGAAAAGTAAGTTTCAGTCCTGGTATTTCAATCCATCTTGATGCATCGCCAGCACTTACACCTTTTGCTAAAGTATATATTAAAAGAGGAATACAAATTAAAAAACCAATTTGAGAGATTCTACTAAATATTGTATATTTTAATTTATGTACAAGAAAAGCAATTAAAAATCCTATACACACAAAAATGAACTGTTTAAATAAATAAAATTCTGAATTACCTTGTTGAAATTTATGTGCAAGTGTAACAACCGCACTGTAAACAACAAGTATAGAAAGCAAGGACAATAAAAACATTATTGCCCATACAACCTTATCGCCTTTTAAGTAATTAAAAACATTCATAAAAAGAGGAATTGAAAATTAAATTGCTCTAACAGCCGCTTTAAATTGTAGCCCGCGATCTTCGTAATTTTTAAATAAATCGAAACTTGCGCAAGCGGGTGATAATAAAACCACATCGCCTTTTTTAGCAATTTTATATGCTGCAGTAACTGCATCAATTGTATTATCAGTTTCAACAATTAAATCAACACTATTTTTAAATGCTTTTATTATTTTTTTATTGTCTTTACCTAAACATACAATTGCTTTAACTTTAGCTTTTACTAAATCAATTAAATCGTCGTAATTATTTCCTTTGTCTTGTCCACCAACAATCCAAACAGATGGTTTATTCATGCTTTCAAGCGCATACCATGTTGAATTAACATTTGTTGCTTTACTATCATTTATAAATTCTACACCATTTATAGAGGCCACAAATTCTAATCTATGCTCTATGTTTTGAAAATCTTGTAAACTTTCGCGAATCACTTCGTTTCGTACATTTACAATAGTGCTAGCCAAAGAGGCCGCCATGCTGTTGTAAACATTATGTTTACCTTGCAGCGCTAGTTGTTCAATTGTCATAATTAAGGGTTGGTTTTGGTTTGGTTTATAATTAAGGGTTATTTGGTTGTTCATTAAAAAAGCTCCATTTCCATCAATTGGTTGTTTGATGCTAAAAGGAATAGTAGAAGCTTCTATTTTATTATTACTCATAAAGTTGGTTATTACTTCATCGTCTATGCAATAAATAAATTGGTTGGTTTTGCTTTGGTTTTGGGTTATTCTAAATTTTGATTTTACATAATTTTCAAATTTATAATCATATCTGTCTAAATGATCAGGAGTGATATTTAATAAAATAGCAACATCTGCAATGAAATTAAACATACCATCAAGTTGAAAACTACTAAGCTCTAATACATAATAATCGTGATTTTCTTTAGCAACTTGATAAGCAAAACTTTTTCCAACATTACCACCTAATCCAACATTATAGCCTGCTTTTTTAAGTATATGATAAGTTAATAATGTAGTTGTAGTTTTTCCATTAGACCCTGTAATACATATTTTTTTTGCATTAGTATATCTTGCGGCAAATTCAATTTCAGAAATAACTGGAATTTTATTTTCAATAATTGTTTTTACAATTTCTGTATTATCTGCTATACCAGGGCTTTTAATAACTTCTTTTGCATTTAAAATTTTTTGGATTGAATGTTGATTTTCTTCAAATAAAATTTTTTCATCAATAAGTTGTTGTTTGTATTTATTTGCAATAGTTCCTTTATCACTTACAAAAACATCATACAACTTTTGTTTAGCTAGTATTGCACTACCTACTCCGCTTTCGCCACTTCCAAGTATAACTATTTTACTATTCACTATCTTAATTTAAGAGTTACAAAAGTTAATACAGCTAACATAATACCAATAATAAAAAAACGCATAACAATTTTAGACTCGTGAAATCCTGATTTTTGATAATGATGGTGTAAAGGCGCCATTTTAAACAAACGATGGGTTTGTGCATACTCCAAGCCACGGCGTTTTTTTTGATACTTAAAATAATAAACTTGTAAAATAACTGAAATGTTTTCTACTAAAAACACACCACATAAAATGGGAATTAATAACTCTTTACGAATAGCAATTGCATAAACGGCAATAATTCCACCAATAGCTAATGAGCCAGTATCACCCATAAAAACCTGAGCAGGAAAAGAATTATACCATAAAAAGCCGATACATGCTCCAATAAATGCTGCCATAAAAACAACTAACTCTCCAGAGTTGGGTATATACATTATATTAAGGTAATCGGCAAAAATGGTGTTACCAGAAACATACGCTAAAATACCCAACACTACCCCTATAATTGCGCTAGTTCCTGCGGCTAATCCATCAATTCCATCGGTTATATTTGCCCCATTACTAACAGCGGTTACAACAATTATTACCATTGGTATAAAAATTAACCAACCATATTTTGAGCAATTATTGCAAGCCCAAGATAAAAATGAGCTATAATTTAATTCGTTATTTTTAAAAAATGGTATTGTTGTTTTAAGTGTTTTTGTTGGTTTTTCTGAATACAGTGGAATTTTTAAACTTTGTTGTGAATTTGCATTATCATTAACCCATGCAATTTTTTCGTTGTGAGTTAATCTTTCTTTAATTACAACATCTGGATGAAAATAAAACACACACCCAACAATTAAACCAATTCCTACCTGGCCAATAATTTTAAATTTACCTTGTAATCCTTCTTTATTTTTTTTAAACACCTTAATATAATCATCTAAAAAACCTATACCGCCTAACCAAATGGTAGAAATAATCATTAATACGATATACACATTTAAAACTTTTGCAAATAAAAGAGTTGGAATTAATATTGCGGCAATAATAATTAATCCGCCCATTGTTGGTGTACCTGCCTTTTTAGTTTGCCCTTCAAGACCCAATTCTCGAATGGTTTCGCCAATTTGTTTACGACGAATAAATTCAATAATCCGTTTTCCAAAAACTAAAGAAATAATTAATGAAGCTATTAAAGCTAAAGCGGCTCGAAATGAAATGTATTGAAATGCACCAGCACCAGGGAAATCAAAAACTTTATCTAAATATGTAAAAAAATAATAGAACATTATATGCTTAGTGTTTGTATAGTTTCTTTTAAAGTTTTAAAATCGTCAAAATCGTGTTTTACACCTTTTATTTCTTGGTATTTTTCATGCCCTTTACCTGCAATTAATATTATATCTCCTGGTTTTGAAAACTGACAAGCTGTTTTTATTGCTTCTTTTCTATCAGTAATACGCATAGTTTTTTTAACATCAACTGGAGAAACTCCTTTTTGCATTTGGTTTAAAATTTCTTCAGGGTCTTCACTTCTTGGATTATCAGAAGTTAAAATTACTTTATCGCTATATTCACAAGCAATTGCTGCCATCACTGGTCTTTTTGTTACGTCTCTATCTCCACCACAACCAACTAAAGTAATTATTTGTTCGTTTCCTGTTCTTATATCTTTTATTGTTTCTAATACATTTTTTAACGCATCTGGTGTATGTGCATAATCAACAATACCAATTACTCCCCCAGCAGATTTTAAATATTGAAAGCGCCCCTCAACAGAATTTAAATTGCTTAATGCAGTAAGCGTATTTGTTTTATCTTGTTTTAATAGTATTGCAACAGCGTACACCGCTAAAACGTTATACGCATTAAAAGTACCGATTAATTTTACCCAAACTTCTTGATTATTTATGTTTAGTAATAAACCGTTTAAATGATTTTCAATTATTTTACATTTAAAATCTGTAATGCTTTGTAAAGAGTATGTATAACGATTTGCTTTAGTGTTTTGAAGCATTATTATTCCATTTCTATCATCTTTATTTACTAAAGCAAAGGCTGAATTTGACAACATATCAAAAAATCTTTTTTTAGCTTTAATATATTCTTCAAATGTTTTATGATAATCTAAATGATCGTGCGTAATATTAGTAAAAACTGCTCCGGTAAAATTTATACCTGCAATTCTATTTTGTACTACAGCATGCGAACTCACTTCCATAAAAGCATATTCGCACCCTTGCTTAACCATTTCATTTAATAATTCATTTAATGACAATGCGTCTGGAGTTGTGTGTGTGCTTTGAATTACAGTATTATTTATTTTATTTTGAACTGTAGAAAGTAATCCTACACTATACCCTAAAGATTTAAATAAATTAAACAATAGTGTAACCGTAGTTGTTTTTCCATTAGTACCTGTAACACCAACTAATTTAATTTTTTCAGATGGATTATCAAAATAGTTGCAAGCAATAACGCCTAATGCATAAGAAGTGTCTTTAACTTTTATA
>CAZAPH010000001.1:54178-79987 GCA_964487105.1 uncultured Akkermansia sp. | reverse complement strand
AACTGGCAACACTTCGCAAACTATTGCAACAGCACCTAAACTTATTGCTTTTTCTATAAATTGATGCCCATTAACAGTTGTGCCATTAATTGCAATAAATAGAGTGTCTTTTTTTACGTTTCTTGAATCAAAAGTAACAGATGAAATTGCGGTATGAGTAGAACCAATTACTTCTTCTAATGAAACTTTATATAAAATATCGCTTAATAATTTCATTTACTATTAACTTAATTGAAGTATTATTTTATTGCCTTTATTAAATTTTTGCCCTGCCTCAATACTTTGTTTTTTAACTACTCCAAAACCTTCTATTTTAACATTAACGCCTTTGTTTTCTAGTAAATACAAAACATCTTTGGCAGATAAACCGTTTAAATTTGGCATTATACCTTTTTTAAGTTGTTGTTCAATGTTTATTTTTATTAAGTTTATTTTAGTTGAATCATGTTTATTTATACTAGAATAAACATCTGAATCGTTATTTGAAAAAGGTATAGAAAAAGAATTTGCCACTTTTTCCAAATCTTCGCTTTTAGTTGTAATAACATTTGGGATTTTGGTTAAAAATTTTTGAGGGTGATTTATACTCTCAATAAAATCTAAACTATTAGAATAAACTTTTTCAGCTATTTCTTTAAATACAGGCCCAGCCACTAAACCGCCATAATAACTACCTTGTGTTGGGTTATTAATAATTACAATGCAAGTGTATAAAGGTTTATCCGCTGGAAAATATCCAACAAATGAAGCTTGATAAGACACACTATTTTGATCTTTATAATTTCCGTTTTTTGCAATTTGTGCAGTACCTGTTTTTCCACCAACTTTAAATGCCGTAATGTTTAGCCCTTTACCACTTCCATTTTTCACTACACCTTCCATTAATTGTTTAGCTTTTGCAACAGTACTTAATTTTACAATTTGTTCTTCTATAACTTCGGTACCAAAAGACTTTATAGTTTTACCATTTTCTTTAATTGCAGTTACAAAATGAGGTTTAACCATTTTACCATTATTTGCAATTGCATTATAAAGCGTTAGGGTTTGTAATGGTGTAACTAAGCTTTCATAACCTATACTAATCCATGGTAACGAAGTTCCATACCAATCTTTATCTTTTACTTGTTTAATACGGGGTATGCCTTCACCAGGTATTGTAATTCCTAACTTTTGATTAAGATGTAATGCATTTAATTTTGAAATAAATTGTTTAGGGTTTTTTCCAAAATATTTATTAATTAATTTACTTACACCAACATTTGAAGATGTTTCGAAAATGCGTTGTGTTGTTAAAATTGGCTCGGCAGGTGGATGGGCATCTTTCATCTTTCTGTCGTAATACATACATTCTCCATTTCCCACTTGTATTTTTTCTTCTAATGAAATTCCAAATTCGTCAATTACAGCAAGCATTGAAGCCAGTTTAAAAGTTGAGCCCGGCTCAGTTGGGTAAGCTAAAGCGTAATTGAAGCTTTCTGAATATAACGTAGAATCTGTTTTAGATTTTGTTAAGTTAGTTATTGCTTTAATTGCACCTGTTTTAACTTCCATTAATACCGCACAACCATGTGAGGCTTGATTTTTTATTAAAGCATTAAATACTGCTGATAGGGCAACATCTTGTATATTTATATCTAAAGTTGTATATAAATCTTTTCCATCTTTAGGATCAACTTCATTTTCATCATTAATTGGTCGCCATACATCTCCAGCAATTTTTTGCATTAACCGTTTTCCGCCTGTTCCTTTTAAAATACTATCATAAGCACCTTCTAAACCTACAGGTTTTATCCCTTGCCTTGCTAATCCTATAGTTCTGGCAGCTAATGATTGAAATGGCCTTTCTCTTCTGTTTGTTTGAAGTGTAACTAATCCTCCTCTTTTTCCTTTTTTAAAAATTGGGAATGTTTTTAAAGTTTGTAAATCTTTATAAGAAACATTCCGTTTTAAAACAACATATCTATCTTTAGTATTTCTGGCTTTTTGTAAAATTTTTAAATACTCTTTCGGACTTTTGTCTTTAAACAAATTGCTTAAACATTTGGCAAGTGAGTCTTTTTTTGATTTATATAATTTATCGTCTATACTTGGTGCATTTATATCTACAGCTACTTCATAAAAAGGTAAAGAAGTAGCTAATAGGGCTCCATTAGCATCAAAAATATTTCCTCTTGAAGCTTCCATTTCAAAAACTTTAGTTGTAAAAGCTTCTGCTTTTTCTCTCCATTTATTTCCTTCTTTAAATTGAATAATACATATGCGATACAATATAGTTATTGCAAAAAAGCACATTAAAATGTAAACAAAATAAGAACGAACTAATATGTCTTTTTTATTTTCCAGTGTTTAATTTTTTATTATTTAATTCAAAACTATCTACCACTATTTTATTTGGTGGTGTAACAGATTCTTTTAGCCCTAGAGAAGCCACCGATTTTGCCACTTCACTTTGTTTACTAGCAAACATAAGATCGCTTGTTGTGCTTATATATCTTGTTTTAAGTTCTTTTAATTCATTAGTTGTTTTATTAACTTCTCTAATTTTACTATCTGCATAATAACCATTAGCTATGTAAAAAACAGTAATAACTGTAACAAATAAAACATAGGGCAAATGTTTTACCATATTGGGGTTAGCTAAAAAAGTTCCACTAAATACAGCAGTAAGACCTTTAGTTAAAACTCCTTTCTTTTTAGGCTTTGGTAATTTTTCTTGCTTTTCAACAACAATTTCTTCAACAACATCTTGTTCTTGTTCAAGTGCTTTTGTTTTTGTTGGTATGTCTCTAAATTTATTGGCCACAAATTATATTTTTTCTGCAACTCTAAGTTTTGCACTTCGAGCTCTAGTATTTATTGCTATTTCTTCATTGGTTGGTAAAATAGGTTTACTGGTAAGATTTTTATAAACTTTTTTTACTGTTCCATAAATGATGTCTTTTTGTTCAACACCATTTGTATTTCCTGTTTTGATAATGTTTTTAACTAGCCTATCTTCTAAACTATGGTAAGAAATAATTACTAATCGTCCACCTGAAACTAAAAGTTCGGTGCATTGAGTTAAACATTCTTCTAGTACCATTAATTCTTGATTAACTTCTAACCTTAGTGCTTGAAAAACTTTTGCTAAATATTTATGTTCTTCAAACTTTGGCGTGCAACTCTTTATTACAGTAATTAATTCATTTGTAGTATTAATTACATTTTGCTGACGAGCTTTAATAATTAATTGAGATAATTTAAAGGCATTATCTATTTCGCCATAAAACTTAAACAAATGCAACAGCTTTTTTTCATCGTAAGAATTTACAATATATTTTGCTGTTAATTCATCGGTTTGATTCATTCGCATATCTAATTCAGCATCAAAACGAATTGAAAATCCTCGTGATGCTTCATTAAACTGATGAGATGAAACGCCCAAATCACCAAGTATTCCGTTAACTTTAGTTATTCCATTTAATCTTAAATAATTTTTAATATATCTAAAGTTGTGTGGGATTAAAATAAAACGTTTATCATCAATACGATTTAATTGCGCATCAATATCTTGGTCAAACGCAAATAACTTACCATCATTACTTAAATTATTTAAAATTGCTTTTGAGTGCCCTCCACCACCAAAAGTTAAATCAACATAAACACCACTAGGGTTAGTAATTAAATTATCAATACAGGCTTGTAAAAGAACGGGGGTGTGATAATTACTCATCTTCACCCAAATTAAAATTTAATCCACCCATCACATCAATAGCTAATTTTTCAACATCAATTTCTTGTGCTAAAAATTCTTCATAAACTTTTTTATCCCAAATTTCAATTACGTTATTACTTCCTAACACTTTAATGTCAGAATAAATACTTGCGTATTCACTTAAAGACTTTGGTAATAAAATTCTCCCAGAAACATCAGGTAATGTGTTTGTTGCTCCACCATTAAATTTCCTCACAAACACATCATTAGCTTTTATTAAGCGGTTTAATTTACTTAGTTTTTTGTTTAATTTTTCCCATTCAGCAATTGGATATAACACCAAACATTTTTGATGAAGATTACGATTAATAACAAAGCCTTTATCAAAACACGTTTCGAGTTGTCTCTTTAAATCAATAGGAAACATAAAACGCCCTTTAGCATCTACTTTGCAGTCATATTCTCCTATTAAACTTGTCATTAACTGATTATTAACATTTTAGCAAAAATAAACAAGTTTTTACCACTTTTTACCACTTTATTACATTTTTTACCACTTTGTTGAAAAAATTTGAGTTATTAACATTGTTAATTGAGATTTATTTTGTATGTTTTTTTAAAGTTATTTCTTAAAAAGCTTACCAATTAAATGATACAGAGGTTTATAAAAAAAATAAATACAATTAATTGAGTTTTGCAACAAACACGATATTAACAAACAGATATATAAAATAGAAAATGTTAAAATTAAACCTTAACTTTTATATTTTTGCACTTAAAATTGGTGTAATTGTAAAATGCAAACTAAAAAATTTATAGATGTAGAAAAGATTTTAAAAGATAAATTAAAAAACAAGTTTAAATTTTTACCTAGATTTTTAATTAATTGGCTTAAAAAAACATTACATGAAAACGAGCTAAATGAAGGAATGAACTATTTAAATCAGTTTAAAGGTTTAGAGTTTAATAAAGAGGTTTTAAAATTTTTTAATGTTAAAGTAATTTGTTTAGGGCATGAAAACATACCTAAAGAGGGGGGGGTAATTTTTGCTTCTAATCACCCTTTAGGAGGCATGGATGGCATGGCAATGATTCAAGAGATTGGTAACGTTAGACCTGATGTTAGATTTATAGTAAATGATGTTTTAAAAAGTATAAAAAATTACGACAGCATTTTTGTGGGTGTAAATAAAGTTGGGAATATTAAAAGTAGAGGGAGTTTACAAACCGTAGAACAAATTTATAGTACAGAAAGTGCAATATTAGTTTTTCCTAGTGGTTTAGTGAGTAGGAAATTTAACGTAGGCATACGTGATTTACCTTGGAATAAAAGTTTTATTAATAAAGCCATAAAATATAACAAGCCTATTATTCCCGTATTTATAGAAGGACAAAACAGTAACTTTTTTTACAATTTTGCAAAATGGCGAAAACGAATAGGTATAAAAGCAAATATTGAAATGCTTTTTTTACCAGACGAAATGTTTAAACAACGCGGTAATACAATTAAATTACATTTTGGTAAACCTATTGAGCCAAGTGTGTTTTATACAGAGCGCACACCGCAAGAATGGACGGAAATTATGTATAACTATTTATATAGCGGTAATATCCAAAAAGGTGTTAAACTTATTGATTTTGCAAAATAAACTTATTAAGTTTACTGCATAGTTATGCTAAACTTAAAATTATTTAATTCTATTTTTTATTTATTTTTATTTGTAATAATTTTTTTTTCTTGCTCTGAAAATAACACTAAAACTCTTCCAATTACAAGTCCACTTATTGCAAAAGAAGACTCTGTTTGGCAAGCACCAGATACAAACAACATTCCTAAAAATCAATTTGGCGAGTTAGTTAGATATGGCCGTGAATTAATTTTAAATACAGCCTATTATATAGGACCAAACGGTACTGTTGGTAGTTATCTTGGCAATAAAATGAATTGTAATAATTGCCACTTGCAAGCAGGAACTGTACCTTATGGGTTTAATTTTTTTAGCACCCATGCTAGGTATCCACAATACAGAGGAAGAGAAAATAGAGTGTTAAGTTTAGCCGATCGTGTAAATAATTGCGTTGAGCGTCCTCATAGCGGTAAACCATTACCACTTAACAGTAAAGAAATTTTAGCAATAACCTCTTACATTAAATGGTTAGGCGAAAGTGTTCCTGTAAACTCAAACGTTGTAGGAGATAAACCTTATAACATTGGTTATATTGATAGAGCTGCTGACCCTGTAAAAGGTGAGAAAATATACATACAACATTGTAAAACATGCCATGGTATAAATGGTGAAGGTAAATTAAAACCTAACAATATTACTTATGAATATCCACCATTATGGGGAGATTCTAGTTATCAAATTGGTAGTAGTGTACATAGAATTTATAAAATGGCAAGTTTTGTGTATTGCAATATGCCACATAACATAGCTACATATAAAAAACCAGTATTAACTATTGAAAATGCTTATGATGTTGTAGCATTTATTAATGATGATAGAATTCATAAACGCCCGCAACCAATTACAACAATTGATTATCCTAACATAAAAGCAAAACCAATTGATTATTTTAAAGGGCCGTATTTAGATAGCTTTCCGGAAATACAGCATAAGTTTGGACCATACCAGCCGATTGTAGATTTTTATAAAAGTAAAAATTTAAAAATAATTTTTTAAAAAATAATTTATCTTTTATTTGATTCTTTTAAATAAGTAGTAATTGCACCGCTCATACTAGGATTTAAAGGGTTTGGTGCAAAAATATCTAATCTATACCCTAACTCTTTTACTTTTAAAGCTACTGTATGTCCAAATGCGGCAATACGCGTTGAACCCTGCTTAAAGTTTGGGAAATTTTGCTTTAAAGATTTAATACCCGCAGGCGTAAAAAACACAATTAAATCATAATCGTTTAACGATTTAATATCACTTAAATTGGCACTAATAGTTTTATAAAAAACACCTTTAGTATAGCTTAGTTTTAGCTCATCTAATAACTCAACTATTTTTTCTTTATGTACATCACTAACTGGTAATAAAAATTTTTCGGATTTATTTTTGTTTATTACATCAACTAAATCAATTAAAGTGCCTTGTCCAAAAAATATTTTTCTTTTTCTATATTGAATATATTTTTGTAAATAGTATGCAATTTGTTCGTTTATACAAAAAAACTTCATCGAATCAGGAACGGTAATACGCATTTCATTACACATTCTAAAATAATGATCAACACTTAATTTACTGTTTAATATAACAGCACCATGAGCTAAAATATCTATTCTTTGTAACCTAAATTCTTGTGCGGTTAAAGGCTCTACTTTAATAAAATGCCTAAAATTTACGTTTAAATTATGTTTTTTTCCTAGTAAACAATATGGATTATTTTCAGGATCTACAGGTTTTGGCTGAGATAATAAAATACTTTTAATTTTATGTTTTGGGTAATTGCTTACTTCAATTTTTGGTAAAGGAGCAACTGTTATAATGGGCTTTTTTGAGCTTTTTCTAACTTTTTTTACTTCAGAAATTTGTTTTTTAATTTCTACTTTTTGGTTTTTTTCAGTTTTAACTACTGCCTTTTTTAATTTTAGTTTTGCTGTTGTTTTTTTAGAAGCAGGTTTTTTAGCTACAACTCTTTTTTTTACAACAATCTGTTTTTTAGCAGGTTTTTTTTTATTTAATTGTTTAGCTTTAGTTTTTTTTGATTTAGCAGTTCCTTTTTTACTAATAGGTTTTTTTGCTAATTTTTTTGCAGCCATTTAAATATAAAATTTTAAAACTTTTCGATTAAAATTTTCCCAATAACCAAACTAGGTAAAATTTCAATGGCGCAAAGGTAAATAAAACTTTGTAATATTCCTACTTTTCCATTTATTAATCCAAAACTAATTCCTTTTAACCATTTAATTAATAGTTGTAAAAAAAATAAAATTATTGCTGGCACCACTAAAAAAAGTGGGTTTCCTTTAATAATTTCTGATAATAAAACTAAAGGTAAAATTATTAAACTAAATGTTTGATTTATAATAAATGAATAGCTTGTATATTCATTAATTAAACTGTTTTGATTACTAACAAATGAAATGATTTTAAACAGAAATACTTTAAGTAAATTAATAACTAAAAATAGTATAAAAAAAATAGTAAACTGAATAAAACTAGGCAAATTAACAAACGTTAAACTAAATAAAATATTTATTTTATATGCTAATAAAGCTAAAGAGAGGTTATAAAACAATAATAAAAAAACAGAATAGGTTCTAAATGAATTTGCTTCATCTCTTTGAATTTGTCCAAATACTTGATTATTAAAAGTAGCTTGAATTATCCTTATTAATTTATTGTAAGAGTTATTTTTAACGACAACAAATATTATTAAACAAAAAATAAATAGTAAACTTTGCCAAAGTGTAGAAGTATTATATAAAAATTGTTGTTCGTTATTTAAACTACTTAATAAATGATTATTAAATACATGTTCGTTGTACTTCATTTTTATTATAACGCAAAAGTACGAGAAATACTAAAACCAAATTTAATTTGTGCGTTTGTCCAACTATCAGTTGTGTAGGGTAAGTAATTATTTTCAATTAAACCAGAGGCATTTGTGAAAAACAAGCTAAATACATGTCCACCGGTTTCTAATTCAACACCTAAAGATAAAGGGTTTTTTACTACAGGATTATTAGTGAAATAATTACCTACATTATAATAATAATCGCCTATTATACTCATGCGTTTTGTTACTTTTATTCTACCTCCAAAACCAACACTAATAAAGCCATTTGCGTCGGTACTATTATTAGTTGTATTTATACTTTCTTTAATAAAATTACGGTAAACATAAGTAGGTAATAATTCTAAAGATATAGAACTGTTTAATTTACTAGCAATAATTAACTGGCTTACGTAATTTAGCCTATGTAATTCGCTTGTTTTGAAATTTTTATTTACACCGGCATAAATATCTGTAGTTGGCCTGTGTGTATAGCCCATACTCCCAAAAAAAGCAACTGAAACAGGAATACTAAAATCTGTTGTTTGTGTTAAAAAACGCCATTTAACGGAACCATCAACCAATTTATTTAATCTGCTTCTTCCAATACCAACGCTTAAATTATCCAATATTCCATATTCCAAACTGTTTCTAATATCGGAAGCATTATCAAACCCAAAGCCTGTTTGTGCTGCATCATTTAATGGGTTTTTAGTTGTATTATCGTATGCGTTGCCAAAGCGGTGGCTTATTCTATAATCTAAATGTTTTTTCTTTACAGTTTCAGTAGTTTGAGCGTTACCTATTTTTAAAGTTTTAAACGTTGCATAAACTTTTTTTGGTTTTTCGTTTTTAGGCTCTTCAACTAAACTTAGTAAATCTTCTTGTGCTTTAATTGAAGTTGCAAAAGCAATTATTAAAATAATTACAAATTTTAATGTTGTATTTTTCATGCAATTATTTTTTTTCAAATGGTTCTAAAACGCATTTATAATCAACATCAATAACCTCTGCAATATTTTTAACATAAAGAGAAGGTACTTTAATATTATAATCGGCTACTTTAACTTTAAATAAACAATCTAAAAACAATTCGTTTCCAATCTTTTTAATTGTACCTGAATATGTTTCATCTTTAGTAACCCCATGTATTTCCATTTTACCAGATACTGTTACTTTAACTTCACCATCTTTGGTGTAATCTACAGGTTCGTTAATTTTTCCTTTAAATGTTGCTTTTGGATATTTTTCACTTTCCAGGTAATTTTCATTAAAATGCTCTTCCATTAAAGCATTTTTAAATTTAAAATTCACAATGGTTACGGCGCATTGTAAATCGCCTGTTTTAGAATTTAAAACCACTATTGCACTTTTATTTGTTGCTTCAATGTCTTCTAAAGGTGATTTACTATAAAAATTAACCGTAGTTCCTCCACTTTTAGCTTTGTATATTTGTGCTGAAGTGTTTAACGCCAACGCAACAAAGAAAAGAATAATTATTTTTCTCATAATTTTATTTATACCAAAGTTAATTAAATTTATTTATTAAACAAGTATTTATAAACTTATCAATAACCCTAGGCCAAGCTAAATTTTGAATGTTTTTAATTTTAATCCAATTTAAATTTATTGGTTTTTCTTTAAAATTTAAAATATAAAATTTACAGTATAAATGCTGATGACTTAAAACGTGTTTAATTATATATCTTTGTTCTATTAAATTATAATTTTTAAACGGTAACTCTTTAAAAAGATTTTCTTCGTTACAATTTTCAGTTTTTTCTATTAAATAAAATTCGTTTAATCCTTGCCAAATATCTTTTTTGTTTCGTTTAAAAAAAGAAATTTCGTTTTTATACATTACTACAAAATAATAAAAATAACGTGTTTTTACATTTATCCTCTTTGCTTTAATTGGTAAATTAATTATGTCATTATTTGCAAATGCAATACATTTATAATTTAAAACGCAATTTAAACAATCAGGATTTTTAGGTTTACATATTTGCGAACCAAATTCCATAATTGCTTGGTTATATTCTGCATTTTGATTTTTATCCAATAAAATTTCGGCTAACGCTTTAAACTCTTTTTGACCATCAGTAGTATCAATTGGCGTTTTAATTCCAAAAACTCTACTTAATACCCTATAAACATTTCCATCTACAACGGCATGTGGTAAATTAAAGGCAAAACTTGCAATTGCCGCAGCTGTATAATCTCCTATTCCTTTTAACTTTTTTATTTGCGCATAGTTTTTTGGGAAAACACCATTATACTCTTTTAATATAGTATTAGCAGTAAAATGTAAATTTCTTGCTCTTGAATAATAACCCAAACCTTGCCAATCTTTTAACACAGAATCTATATTAGCATTTGCTAAATGTTTAAGGGTAGGGTAATTTTTAACAAATTTATTATAATAGGATAGCCCTTGTATAACCTGAGTTTGTTGCAAAATAATTTCAGACAACCAAATAAAATAAGGGTTTTTAGTGTTGCGCCAAGGTAAATTACGTTTATTTAGCTTATACCAAGCAATTATATGTGCTGAAAACCATTTTTCCACAAAATAAGATATTTGACAAAAATGCCTTATTTTATACATATTTTAAAATAAATAGAAAAAATTTTATTGTTTCAATTAAAACTGTATATTTGCAACCCATTTTAAAATTCAAATACTTGATTTTAAATAGATTAATACTATGACAAAGGCAGATATTGTAAACGAAATTTCAGAAAAAACCGGCATAGAAAAAATGGCTGTACAAGCCACCGTTGAAGCTTTTATGAAAACCATTAGAAATAATATGGTTGAAGGAAAAAATGTTTATTTAAGGGGTTTTGGTACTTTTTTAGTTAAAAAACGTGCCGAAAAAATTGGCCGTAATATTTCTAAAAACACAACCGTTGTAATACCAGCGCACTTTATACCTGCTTTTAAGGCAAGTAAAACATTTGCAGAGAGGGTTAAAAAAAATGTAAAGGCTGCTGAGCCGCTTAAAAATATTGATTAATTATGATTAGCACTAAAGCAACCAAATTTTATTTAATTGCTGGTGCTATTTTATTATTCGTTCTTTTATTTATTGCTCCAAAAACCAATTTTTCGGCTTATAAAAGTAAGCAGGAAGCTGGTCAAAAAAAAACTGTAGCGTTTGATGAAAATGCAAACTTAAACTTATACTTAAACAATGCTACTAAAGTGTTAAATGAGACCAATAAATCTAAATTTAATACTCTTGTAAAACAAAATTCGTTTGATGAGTTAATTAAATTTTGGTTAGAACAAAAAAGACCTGATTTAGCAGCTCATTTTGAAGAAAAAAAAGCTTTACATCTTAATACCGATTCCGCAGCATTAAAATGCGGCAACAGGTATTATTACTCAGTTCAATTTGTTAATGACGAATCAGAAGCTCCTGTATTATTTGCTTGTGCAGCCAAAATGTTTAAAAAAGCATTAGCTATTAACCCTTCTAATTTTGATGCTAAATTAATGTTAGCCTCATGTTATGTTGAAGCTGGTAACAACCCAATGGAGGGCATTGCTCTTCTTAAAGAACTCGAAAAAACAGATAGCACTAACATTAAACTAAATTTAACTTTTGCTTTCTTCTCTTTAAAAAGCGGACAAACAGATAAGGCTTTACAGCGTTTTAACAAAGTAATTCAACTCGATAGTAATAATATTGAAGTTTATTTACACCTGGCTGATGCACACGAAAAATTAGGAAATACGGAACAAACCATTTTAGCGTTAAAGCAGTATGCTAAACGCACAAAAGATGAAACGGCAAAACAAGAAATTGAAAAATATATAGAACAATTAAAAAAATAAATTATTAACCTTTAAATTACAAATTATGCCAAGCGGAAAGAAAAGAAAAAGACATAAAATGGCGACACATAAACGCAAAAAACGTTTAAGAAAAAATCGTCATAAAAAGAAATAATCTAATATTTAGATATTCTTTAATTTAAATACAGTTATATAACAGAAAACGCATTTGCATTTTCTGTTATTGCTATTTAATGAAATTAAATTTCAAAAATAATAACTGTATCAATTATTAATTAAAAGTTTTTAGCGTGAATCAAGAACTCATTATAAATTCAACGCCAAACGAAGTTGTTATTGCTTTATTAAACGATAAGCGTTTAGTAGAATTGCATCGTGAAAAAAGCAACACACAGTTTGCTGTTGGAGATATTTATTTAGGTAAAGCCAAAAAAGTAATGACGGGATTAAACGCCGCATTTATTGATGTTGGTTATGAAAAAGATGCTTTCTTACATTACTTAGATTTAGGGCCTCAAGCCAATTCTTTAATAAAATATGTTGAACAAGTTCAAACTGGTAAACAAAACAGTAGTAACTTAATGTATTTTAAAAATGAAACGGATATTAAAAAAGATGGTAAAATTAACGACATCATTAAATCTGGTCAAAATGTTTTAGTTCAAGTTGCAAAAGAACCTATTAGTGCAAAAGGACCGCGCATTACTACAGAAATTAGCTTAGCTGGCAGATATTTAGTTTTAATCCCTTTTGCCGATAAAATTTCAGTGTCTTCAAAAATTAGAGACAACGACGAAAAAAAGAGATTAAAAGAACTAATGCAATCAATTAAACCAAAAAACTTTGGAGTAATTGTACGTTCCGTAGCCGAAAACCAAACTGTTGCTGAATTAGAAAACGATTTAAATGATTTAATTAAGCGTTGGGACGAATGTTTTAAAATGCTAAAAACAAACGAGCCCCCTGTTAGGCTTCTTGGCGAAGCAGATAGAACCAATGTGATTTTAAGAGATTTTTTAAATAACACTTTTAACGCCATACATATTAGTGATCCTAAGGTTTATGAAGATTTAAAATCTTATGTTAAAACCATTGCGCCAGATAAAGTTGAAATTGTTAAACAATACTCAGGTAAAATTCCAATTTTTGATGCCTATGGTATTGAAAAACAAATTAAAAGTTTGTTTGGAAAAACCGTACACATGAAAAGTGGTGCATACTTAGTTATTGAGCACACCGAAGCTTTACATGTATTTGATGTTAATAGTGGTAACCGTGCAAAAAGCGATAGTAGCCAAGAAGAAAACGCGTTAGAAGTAAATTTAGAAGCAGCTGTAGAAGTTGCTCGACAATTAAAATTACGCGATATGGGCGGGATAATAGTAGTTGATTTTATTGATATGCATAATGCAGATAATAAAAAATTATTATTTGACCGTTTAAAAGATAAAATGAAAAACGACAGGGCAAAGCACAATATTTTGCCTCCAAGTAAATTTGGCTTAATTCAAATTACGCGCCAACGCTTACGCCCAGAAGTTAATGTAGAAGTTTTAGAAACTTGCCCAAGTTGCAGTGGCACAGGTAAAGTACAACCAAGTTTGTTATTTGTAGATCAAATAGAAAATGCATTAAGATTTATAATTAAAGAACAAAATCAAAAAAACATTACCCTGCAAGTACATCCATATATTGAAGCTTTTATTAAAAAAGGTGGCTTTTTACGCAGTAAACAATACAAGTGGTATTTTGAACATAAACAATGGGTTAAATTACAGGGCATATCAAGCCTAGGTTTTATGGAATATAAATTTTTAACTAAAGATTTAGAGGAAATTACAGTGTAATTTTAATATTAACTAAAGATAGTTATCCTTTTAATATTAAGCCTTCAATTTTTTCTAAAACTTCACGCGCTTTTTCAATACTATCAACATCTTCTACATTAAGCCAAAGACGGTTGTTTTGTTCTTTTAAAACACATCTTTTAGGGTATTTTTGTGCAAATGCTAATGCTGCAATAAACATTGGACTATTAAAATAGTCGCTCTCTTTTTTACTTAAAAAATAAGTAAGAAGTTTTTTATTTTTTAATGTTAATTTTTCAAAACCTAATTGCATTGCTTTTCTACGCATTCGCACCAAGTTTATTAATTCTAAAACTTCAGTGGGTAATGGGCCAAAACGGTCTCTTAAATTTTTTTCGTAAATAATTAAATCTTCTTCTTTAGTGATATTATCTAATTCGCGGTATAAAATTAAACGTTCAGTTAAACTATTTACATAAAGTTCAGGAATTAATAATAGTAAATCGGTTTCAATTATTGTTTCTTTTACAAATTGCCTGCTAAATACAGTTTTATCTTCGTTGTTTACATTTTCAACAGAATTTTGATACCAATCTTCTTCTTTTAATTCTTCAACGGCTTCGTTCAAAATTTTCATATAAGTATCAAACCCCATTTCGTTTATAAAACCACTTTGTTCTCCGCCTAATAAATTTCCAGCACCACGTATATCCAAATCTCGCATAGCAATTTGAAAACCACTCCCTAAATCACTAAAATCTACAATTGCTTTCAAACGTTTGCGTGCCTCATCGGTTAAAGCAATTTGTGGTGGTGCTAATAAATAACAATAAGCTCTTTTATTACTTCGCCCAACTCTACCACGCATTTGATGCAAATCACTTAATCCAAAATTTTGAGCATCATTAATAATAATTGTATTTGCATTACTAATATCTAAACCGCTTTCTATAATTGTAGTTGCAACTAAAACATCGTAATCGCCTTCCATAAAACCAAGCATTACGTCTTCTAACTTTTCTCCATCCATTTGCCCGTGACCAATTGCAATTCGTGCATCAGGCACCAATCTTTGGATAATTCCTGCTATAACTTCAATATCGCTAACACGATTATGAACAAAAAAAACTTGACCGCCACGTTTTAATTCATTATTAACAGCATCTCTAATTAATTCTTCACTAAAAATAGTTAATTCTGTTTGTACAGGATAACGGTTTGGAGGTGGTGTACTAATAACACTTAAATCTCTGGCACCCATTAAACTAAATTGAAGTGTACGGGGTATTGGTGTAGCGGTAAGTGTAAGTGTATCAATGTTAGTTTTAAAAACCTTAAGTTTATCTTTAACTCCAACTCCAAACTTTTGCTCTTCATCAATTATCATTAAGCCTAAATCTTTAAATTTAACCTCTTTATTTACAAGTTTATGTGTACCAATTATAATATCAATTTTGCCTTCTGCTAAATTTTTTAAAGTTTCTTTTTGTTGCTTGGTTGTTCTAAAACGGTTAATATAGTCAACATTACAAGGTAGATTCATTAATCTATTTTTAAATGTTTTAAAGTGTTGATAAGCTAAAATTGTTGTTGGCACCAAAATTGCAACTTGTTTACTATCGCAAACAGCCTTAAATGCAGCTCGAATAGCAATTTCTGTTTTTCCAAAACCAACATCACCACAAACTAATCTATCCATTGGGTGTGGTTTTTGCATATCTTTTTTTACATCGGCTGTAACTTTAACTTGATCGGGTGTATCTTCAAAAATAAAACTTGCCTCTAATTCGTGCTGTAAATAATTATCTTGAGGGTATGCGTGGCCTGGTTTTGATTTTCTTTCTGCATAAAGCTTAATCAAATCAAAAGCCACTTTTTTAACATTATTTTTTGTTTTTTGTTTTAAATTTTGCCATGCAGCACTTCCTAATTTATCAATACGAGGCACATTTCCTTCTTTACCACTGTATTTACTAATACGATGTAATGAGTGAATGCTAACATATAAAGCATCATTATCTTTAAATAGTAATTTTACACACTCTTGAATTTTACCATTACTGTTTATTTTTTGCAAACCGGCAAACCTTCCAATACCATGATCTATATGGGTTACATAATCACCGGGATTGAGCATTAGTAATTCTTTAATTGTAAATGCTTCGGCACTATTATTTTTAATTTCTTTTAACTTAAAACGATGGTAACGTTCAAAAATTTGATGATCTGTAAAAACTGCAATTTTTTCATCATGGTCGATAAAACCGTTATGCAAATTTAATGGAAGATACGTGATAATTGATTCGTAAGTTCTATGCTCTTTAGCAAGTAAATCGTTAAAAATAGAAATAAACCTTTGAGCTTGTTTTGAATTATCCGTTAAAAAATAATTTTGATACCCCTTTACTTTGTTTTCTTTTAAATGCGCAATAAGTAATTCGAAATTTTTATTAAAACTTGGTTGTTCTGTTTGATTAAAATTAACGGTGAATTGAGATAGTTTATTTTTTATACCATACTCAAAACAATTACTATTTTCAAAAATTGATTTAATTTCATTAGCCGTTGAAAATAATTTAGAAGGTTCTAATTGTGCTATTTCGCCTGAGTAATTAGAGAATATTTCATTAGCTTTTTCAAATCGTTTATTTAGTAAATCTAAAATGTAATCAGTGTCTTCAATAAAAATTGTGGTATTACTTAAATTAAAATATTCTAAAACATTTACTTTACTTTCGCTAAACTGGTTAGTGTTGAAATTTGGAATAATATTAATAAACTCGAAGTTTGAAGTTGAAAGTTGTGAAGCGGGTTCAAATGATTTTATACTTTCAATTTCATTACCAAACAATTCTATACGATAAGGTATTTCGTTAGCAAATGAAAAAACATCTATAATCCCGCCACGGATAGCAAATTGGCCAGGTTGATAAACAAAATCAACTTGTGTAAAATTATAAGTTACTAAAAACTCCATTAAAAAATCAATACTTAACTTTTCCCCAAGTTTAATTTGAAGCGTATTTTTAAAGAGTTGCTGTTTAAACGTTACTTTTTCACTTATTGCTTTTGGATATGTAACTAAAATTCCATTAAAATTAGTATTAGAAATTAGATTTAAAACTTCTGTTCGTTCTTGAATATTTGCATTGGTTGTTTTTTCAATTTGATATGGAGTACGGTATGTTTCAGGAAAAAACATTATTTTTTGATGAGGTAATAAATTTTCTAAATCATTATACAAATAGGCAGCTTTTTCATTATCATTTGAGATAATTACAATGGGTTTTTGTTGATTTTCGTGATAATTTTGAACAAATACAGAAACAGCGCTTCCTTTTATTCCTTTTAAATAAGTGTTTTGAGAACTAATTAATTTTATTTTATTTTGAAAAAGTCCTAAAAATTGATTTTTGGCTACCATTTATCCAGCAAAAGTAACAATTGCTGTAATTTTTTAAACTAAAAATAAGTTTTAACATTAGTAATTTGATAATTTATTTTTGATTTACTACATTTGGATATAGAAATTAACCTAAAACCATTTAAAATGAAAAGAAAATTTACTTACTTTGGTGTAACAACGTTGTTTGCAACGTTTGCTATGGCCCAATTACCTGTTAGTACAACACCACAAAATAAAAAAGTTGTATTGGAAGAATTTACAGGAATAAATTGTCAATATTGCCCTGATGGACATAAAATTGCTAATAACATTAAAGCATCTAAACCTGCTGGAGATGTTATTTTAGTTAACATCCACACAGGTGGTTATGCTAACCCAGGTGCTGGTCAGCCAGACTATAGAACTGCAGACGGTAATGCAATTGCTGCAATACCTGGAATGGGAATTACAGGATATCCAACAGGATCACTAAATAGAATGGTTATGACACCAACTGCAATTGCTTGTAGTAGAAGTACATGGGCAGGGCATGCAAACACCATACTTAGTCAAACATCAGCTGTTAACGTTGCTTTACAAGGTACATTAAATATTGTAACACGTGTATTAACTGCAGTTGCAGAAGTATATTACACAGCAAATAGTGCAACACCTCAAAACTCATTAACAATAGCAATTTTAGAAGATGATGTTGTTGGTCCACAAGTTTCTGGTGCTATTTGGAATCCTGCACAAACAAACCCTGATGGTACATATAATCACCAACACATGTTACGTGATGTAATTACCGCTGGAAGTTTAGGTATTACTATACCAACTACAACTGTAGGAACAACTTTTACAACAATGGTAACTTATACAGTACCAACTACTTTTGGTGCCGGTACAGCTACAAACTCTTGTAACTTAGGTGAGTTAGAATTAATTGCTTTTGTTGCAAACAGTTCAAAAGAAATTCAAACCGCTGCTTATGGACCAATTACATTAACTGGTTTTGCTAACTCTATTGATGCAGCAATGAATACAACTAAAGTTGAATCTGAAGTGTGTTTTGGTAAAATTAATCCTGAATTTAAATTTTTAAACAATGGATCGAGCACAATTACAACTGCTGCATTTGCTTATAAAGTAAATGGAACTCCTGCAGGTACATTTACTTGGACTGGTTCAGCTTCTCCGTTAAGTTATAAAACATTTACTGTGCCAACAATTAATTTTACACCTAGTGCAACCAACACTCTTGAAATTAATGTAGTTAGTGTTAATGGTTCTGGCGATCAAAACAGTATTAATGACATTAACTTAAAAACTATTCCTACTACAACTAACATTGCTTTAGACTTAAATATGACTATGAATTTTAAACAAGATCAATATGGTTCTGAATCTACATGGCAATTTATTGATGAAGCAACTAACGGTGTAATTTCTAGTGATGGGCCTTTTACTGATTTAGGTGCAGCTGGTACAGCAATGCATACTAAAACATTTACCATTTTACCTAATAATTGTTATGTGTTAAAAGTTGCTGATGCTTATGGTGATGGTATTAATGCTGGTTATGGTACAGGAAACTATAATTTATTATCAGGAGCTACAACTATTATTACATCTAACGGTATGTATGGAAAAGGAGAAAACAGATGGGCAAAAACTACGGTTACTAGTGGAATAAATGCAAAAAACAATTCGAACTCAGATTTCTTTATTTATCCAAATCCTAGTAATGGTCAATTTAACCTTAACGTAAAAAATATAAATGAAGACGTTAATTTAATTATTACAAATACTCTTGGACAAAATGTATTTAACAAAACTATTTCTGCTGAAAATTTAGCTAAAGAAACAGTAAATACAAACTTATCTACTGGTGTTTATTATGTGAGCATTAAATCTGCAAGCGGTACTTTTACTAAAAAGTTAACTATTAAAAACTAACCCAAAAAGGAGGTTGAAAAAATCAACCTCCTTTTTTAATCTAAATTTTAAATGAAAAAAATATTACTTTTTTTAAGTTGTAGCTTTACCTTAACTTCTTTTGCACAAAATAGTTTGGTTTTAGCTACATTAAATAATTTAAAAACTGCAACTGTAACACCAATTAATAATGGTTCAATTTTAAATGAAACTACAAATGCAGGAACAACTACTCAATCAAAAATTAGAATTTATAATACTAGCGCAAGTACCCAAACCTATAATTTAATTAGAACAGATGAAGTATTAAATTCAGGTGCAGCAGCATATTTTTGTATTGGGTCAAATTGCTTTCCAGCATCAACAACAAGTTTAACAAGTGGCAACTTATTGGTTATACCAACAGGAACTTTTGAAAATAACTTTACTGTTGATGTTGACGAAGGGTCCTCAGTTGGTTTAAGTACAATTAGATATAAAATGTTTAATGTAAACAATACCAATGATACATTGTCATTTAAAATTTCGTATAACGGGCCAACATCTATAAAAAAACAATTAGATGTAATTAAAACTATTGAAGTTTATCCTAACCCAAGTAATTCAATTGCATTTTTAAAAATTTCAGCTTCTAGTTATTCAAAAAGCAATGTAAAATTAATTAACAGTTTAGGTTCAATAATTTATAATAAATCTTGTGATTTAAACGCTGGAGAAAACAATGTTGAGTTTTCGGTAGAATCACTAAAAAGTGGAATATACTTTATAGAGGTATTTGCTGATAACTCTAGAACTACAAAAAAATTACTTATAAAATAAATAATTTTTTAAACACATTAAAAAGAGGAGCATAAAAATGTTCCTCTTTTTTTATGTATAATTTGTTAAAAATAAAGTTCAATTCTGCTCAATTAATTGGCTAACTTTAATCTTTCTTATTTTATTATGATTAAATATAACGAGCAACTAACAACTGTTGAAACTGCTAAAAATTTAGGTTTACTTCCGGAAGAATTTGAAAAAATAAAAAATACACTAGGGCGTGTGCCAAATTTTACAGAACTATCTATTTACTCTGTAATGTGGAGCGAGCATTGCTCATATAAAAATAGTATTATTTGGCTTAAAACTTTACCAAAAGATGGTCCACGCATGTTAGCAAAAGCCGGTGAAGAAAATGCAGGTTTAGTTGATATTGGCGATGGTTTAGCTTGTGCGTTTAAAATAGAAAGTCACAATCACCCAAGCGCATTAGAACCCTACCAAGGCGCAGCTACAGGTGTTGGTGGTATTAACCGAGATATTTTTACAATGGGTGCTAGGCCAATTGCACAATTAAATAGTTTACGTTTTGGTAATATTGATAGTGATAAAACAAAATGGTTAATAAAAGGTGTAACCAAGGGTATAGGTGATTATGGCAATGCATTTGGAATACCTACAGTAGGTGGCGAAGTTTTTTTTGATGATAGTTTTAATGTTAACCCATTAGTAAATGCAATGAGTGTTGGCATTGTAAAAAAAGGAGAAACCGTAAGTGCAATTAGTTATGGTGAAGGAAATCCGGTGTTTATTGTTGGCTCAGCTACAGGTAAAGATGGTTTAGGCGGGGCAGCATTTGCAAGTAAAGATATAACTGAAGATAGTGCGAAAGATTTACCTGCTGTACAAGTAGGAGATCCGTTTCAAGAAAAATTATTATTAGAGGCAACACTTGAAATTATTAAAACTGGTGCTGTTATTGGTATGCAAGATATGGGTGCTGCTGGTATAGCTTGTAGTACAAGTGAAATGAGCGCAAAAGGCGAACATGGAATGGAAATTTGGTTAGATAAAGTTCCAGCCCGACAACAAGGTATGCATCCTTTCGAATTTTTATTAAGCGAAAGTCAGGAGCGAATGTTAGTTGTAGTTGAAAAAGGAAGAGAACAAGAGATTTTAAAAATTTTTAATAAATGGGATTTGAATTGTGAACAAATAGGTGTTGTTACAAAAGGAGATAGATTAAAATATTATTTTCATAATCAATTAGTTGCTGATGTTCCTGCAAAATCATTAGTGTTAGGAGGAGATGCACCAATTTATAAAAGAGAATTTAAAGAACCTAGTTATTATTCAGAATCAAAAAAATTTAATATTGATTCTGTTACTGAGCCTAAGGATTATAAAGTTGTAATGATGCATCTTGCTTCGCATCCAAACATTGCAAGCAAAAGATGGATATATAATCAATACGATAGTATGGTTGGAACAGTTAATATGAGTACCAATAACCCTAGTGATGCTGCGATAGTAAATATTAAAGGTAGTAAAAAAGCATTAGCTATGAGTGTAGATTGCAATAGTAGATATGTAAATGCTGATCCAGAAATTGGATGTGCAATTGCAGTTAGTGAAGCCGCACGAAATATTGTATGTAGTGGAGGTAATCCGAGTGCTGTAACTAATTGTTTAAATTTCGGAAACCCGTATAACCCGGAGGTATATTGGCAATTTGTTGGTGCTATAAAAGGAATGGGTGCTGCCTGTTTAAAATTTGAAACTCCAGTAACTGGGGGAAATGTTAGTTTTTACAACCAAAGTTCTTATGAAGGGCCAGTATTTCCAACCCCTACAATAGGTATGATTGGGATTGTAGAAGATAAAAAACACCACACCACACTCAACTTTAAAAAAGAAGGTGATTTAATTTATTTATTGGGTAAACAAGTAAACGATATAGCAAGTAGTGAATATTTATACTCGTATTGCAAAATTAAAAATACGCCTGCACCCTATTTTAATTTAGACGAAGAGTTTGAATTACAAAACATTTTAAAAACTGTAATTAAAAAAGAGATAGTAGCTAGTGCGCATGATTTAAGTGATGGCGGTTTATTTATTGCATTATTAGAAAGTGGATTTCTAAATGAATTAGGTTTCGAAATTAATTTATCAAATACAATAAGAAAAGATGCCGCTTTGTTTGGAGAAGCACAAAGTAGAGCATTACTAAGTATTAACTCAAAAGATCAACCCATTTTTGAAGAAATTTTAAAATCATCCTCTGTTCCTTTTCAATTAATTGGAAAGGTTAAAGGAAATGCAGTGGTAATAAATAATCAAAATTATGGAACTATTGCAGAGTTTAAAAACAATTACAATACAAGTATTGAAAGTAGATTAAATTAAAAATATGTTTTTTTATTTATCTAAAATATTGGGATTTATAATATCCCCAATGGTTTGGGTATTTTTTCTTTTAATATGGTCTTTCATTACAAAAATAGAAAGTAAAGCAAAAAAAATACGAATTATTGCTCTTGGTCTATTGTACATTTGTTCTAACTCGTTTTTTGTAGATGAATTATTTAGATGGTATGAACCTACTCCACCAGATTTTAATTATTCAAAAAAATATACTGGTGCAATTGTTTTAGGGGGCATAGGTTCAATTGATATGCGATTACAAAAAATTGATTTTAGGCATTCTGTTGATCGTTTACTCCAACCGCTTCCGTTAATTTACACCAAAAACATTGAAAAAATTATTTTTACTGGTGGAAGTGGAAGTATAGAGAGTCCCGAAAAAAAGGAAGCTATTTATGTGAAAAAATATTTAAAAAGTATCCATTTCCCTGATAGTTCTATACTAATTGAGTATAACAGTAAAAACACATATGAAAATGCGGTATTTACAAAACGCATTATAGATAGTTTAAATAAAGATGGTAATTATTTACTTGTTACTTCAGCTTACCATATGCCTCGAAGTCTTGCTGTATTTAAAAAAGCAGGTTATAAAAATTTAACGCCTTTTATTACTAATAAATTAAGTGGTCCCAGAAGATTTACTTTTGATCATTTATTGATTCCTAATAGTGAAGCTTTATTTTCTCTTAATTATTTAATACATGAATGGGTAGGTTTTATTGTGTATAAACTTAAAGGCTATGCATAAGTTAAACGAAGATTTACTTCAATTTATTTGGCAAAATAAAATTATTAGTAAAACTAAATTTTATAGTGTTAATAATACCGAAATAGAAATTTTAAATTTTGGAACAAGAAACAATGATTCTGGTCCTGATTTTTTTAATGGTAAAATTAAGTTAAATAATATTGTATTTGCTGGCAATATTGAGCTACATGTAAAAACTAGTGATTGGAATAAACACAAACACGATAAAGATACAGCCTACAATAATATAATTTTACATGTAGTTTATGAACATGATAAAGTTATAGAACAAAACATTTATAATTCCGTTGAAGTAATTGAATTAAAAAAATTTATCTCTGAAGATGTTATTAATTCATATCAAAATTTAATTAACAGTAAAAACAAACTCCCTTGTACTAAGTTATTGCCCGAAGTTAATTCTTTAAAATTTTCGATTTGGTTACAAAGATTATGTGTAGAACGATTAGAAAACAAAACAGTGTATTTAAAGAATTTATTTAAAGAAAATAATTATGATTTTCATCAAACTTTTTATGCAATTTTATTACGTTCATTTGGTTTTAAAACAAACGCCTTACCATTTGAATTATTAGCAAAACATTTACCTCTAAATATTGTATTAAAACATAGTGATAATTTATTTCAGTTAGAATGTTTATTATTGGGTACAGCTGGTTTTTTAAATGAGACTTTTAAAAATAGTTATTCAACACAATTAAGTAATGAGTTTGCTTATTTACAAAAAAAATACAATTTAATTCTTCTAAATAAGAAAATTTTTAAATTTTCTAAAATGAGACCTTCAAATTTCCCTACACTGAGATTAGCTCAATTTGCAGCATTTTTTCATCAATATTTTTTTATGGTATATGATGTAGAACGGTATGAGGATATAAAAAATATATTAGATTTTGATACTTCGTTGTATTGGCAACAACATTATAGTTTACATGATGATAATTCAACTTTAAAATTAAAATTTGGAAAAGAATCGAAAAATAAAATAATAATAAATGCTTTAGCGCCTTTTTTATTTTTTTATTCAAAAACAACAAACAAACAACACTTAAACGCTGCTGCTTTTAAACTTCTTGAAAGCTGTGATTGGGAAAATAATCAAAAAACAAAATATTTTTTAAGTCAAAAAAATGTATTAAAATCAGCCATAGAAAGTCAAGCAATAATACATTTATATGATAATTATTGTTTAAATAGAAAATGTTTAACTTGTATTGTTGGAACAGAAATATTAAAAAAGAGTATATAAGCTTATTTATTATTAATAAACTAAAACTTTTGGTTCAAGCATATCATGTATTGCATATTTAATACCTTCACGCCCTAAACCACTATCTTTAATGCCACCATAAGGCATATTGTCAAATCTTAAAGTAGGCACATGATTATGAATAACACCGCCAACTTCTATTAAATTAAAACATTTATCTAATTCGGTTTTATTATCTGTAAATACACCACACTGTAAACCAAATCTAGAATCATTAATCATTTTAATAGCATTATTTATTAACCCTGAATATTTCTCAATACAAATAATTGGCGCAAAAACTTCTTCAGCGTTTACTAACATTGATTTATTTGTATTGGTTAAAATTGTTGGTTCAAAATAATTCCCATTTCTTTTACCACCGTAAATTAATTTTGCTCCTTGTTTAATAGCTTGTTTAGTCCAATTTTCAGCACGTTTAGCATTGTTTTCATCAATCATAACACTTAGTTGCGTTTTTAAACTTAACGGATTTCCAAAAATTAGTTTTTCAGTAGCCTCTTTCATTAATTTTAAAAATAAATTAAAATGACTCGAGTGTACATAAAATCTTTGAGCATGAATACATATTTGACCACTGTAGGCAAAAGCACCCATAATACATTTATCTATTACTAAATTAGGGTTACAGTTTTTACTTATTATAGTTGCAGCATTACCGCCTAACTCTAATACAACTTTTTTCTTTCCACTTTTATTTTTAATATTCCAACCAACTTCAGGTGAACCGGTAAAACTTATTAAATTAATTTTTTCACTAGCTATTAAATAGTTTCCAACCTCTCTAGTCATTGGTAATATATTAACCATTCCTTTAGGTAATTTAGTTTTAGAAATTATTTTAGCGAGTGCTAATATTGTAAGAGGGGTTGTACTTGCAGGTTTTAAAATTATTGGGCAACCAGCCGCAATTGCTGGTGCAATTTTATGTACAGCTAAATTTAATGGAAAATTGAATGGTGAAATTCCTGCTACTACACCAATAGGAAAATAATTTACAATTCCATTTTTACCTTTACCATTTGGTAATTTTTTAAAATCTAATTTTTCAAAAGGTAAATTAAAAACTTCTTGCGAAGCTATTTTAAATGTAGCTATACTTCTTTCAACCTCTGCTAACGCATAAATAAAAGGTTTTGCACTTTCTATACTAATAAGTTCAGCAAAATATTTTTTTTGTTTTTCGAGTGATTTATATATTAAAGTTAAGGCATCATGTTTTTGTTGAGGTGTTAGTAATTTACATTTCGCTTTAATTTTATTTGCACTATCTATGGTTTTGTCTAATGTATTTTTATCACACAAATAGGTTTTAGCAATGTTTTTATTTGTAAATTTTTCAGTTATGTTTACACAACAATTTGTTGTAATAAATTTTCCATTTACTTAAGGTTTATTGTCTTTCATAAAATTTATTTAAATATAAAAGCTTTAAATTGTAT
>CAZAPH010000001.1:6410-54168 GCA_964487105.1 uncultured Akkermansia sp. | reverse complement strand
TTTGATTTAGCCATTTCAGAAATTTGCGTAAAAAAATTTATTACTTTTGTTTATAATGCAACAAATAGAAATTAACGAAAAGTTTGAAGAAGTATTAAACTTTATTAATAATACCAACGAAAATGTTTTTTTAACTGGTAAAGCAGGTACGGGTAAAACCACTTTACTAAAATATATTAAATCTAAAACACATAAAAGAATGGCTATAGTTGCTCCTACAGGAGTGGCAGCAATTAATGCCGGAGGGAGCACCATACATTCTTTTTTTCAGTTTCACTTTGGATCATTTATCCCTGTTATAAATTCGAAAAATGAAATTGATGTTCATGGTTCATTTAAAAACAATTTTAATTATAGGCGACAAAAGTTAGCCATACTTAAAAACTTAGAATTATTAGTGATAGATGAAGTAAGTATGGTTAGAGCAGATATGATGGATCAGATTGATGTAACTTTAAAAAATATTAGAAAAAATTTCCAAGAACCTTTTGGAGGTTTGCAAGTACTATTAATTGGAGATATGTACCAATTACCACCAGTAGTAAAAAATGATGAATTAGAATCACTTAAAAAAATTTACGATAGTTTTTATTTTTTTTATAGCAAGGTAATTCAATCGCATTTTCCTATTTATATTGAATTAAATAAAATTTACAGGCAAAAAGAACAACAATTTGTAGATATTTTAAATGCAGTTAGATCGAATACCGTTAATGAAACAATTTTAAATGAATTAAATAATAAGTTTGAAGCGGAAATAGTAAAATCTGAATTTGAAAAATGTATTACCTTAACTACACACAACAGCAAAGCAGATAAAATTAATGAGGAAACCTTAAAAAGTTTAAAAACTAAAGAGTATGTTTTTAAAGCTAAAATAAAAGGTTCCTTTAACGAAAATTCTTACCCGGTTGATGAACAACTAAAATTAAAAGTTGGTACAAAAGTGATGTTTTTAAAAAACAATACCGAAAAAAATTATTATAATGGTAAAATAGGATATATAAAAAGTATTAACGATGATTTTGTTATTGTAAAGTGTACTGAAGATTTTAATGAAATTAAAGTTGAAAATGAAGTGTGGAATAACATAGCTTTTGAATTAAACGAACAAACAAAAACTATTGAAGAGAAAGTTTTAGGTTCTTTTACTCAATTACCATTAAGACTAGCATGGGCAGTAACTATTCATAAAAGTCAGGGATTAAGTTTTGATAAAGTGATAATTGATGCTGCGGAAGCATTTACTGCAGGGCAAGTTTATGTTGCGTTAAGTAGGTGCAGAAGTTTACAAGGATTAAAATTAAGCTCAAAAATACGAAAGGAAGTGTTGTTTAATGATGAAAAGATAATTGATTTTTCAAAAAATAAATTGGACGATAATAACATAATTGATTTATATGTAAAATCAGAAAAAAAATATTTTAAATATTTGATTTTACAGCTTTATGATTTTACGAGTATTAAAAACTCTTTTTCAGAGTTAAAAAGTATAATTTATTTTCATAAAAAACAATTAAATACAGAACACGAAAATTGGTTAATTAATTTTAATGAAAACTTAATTAAAGAAATTAATGTTGCAGTTAAATTTAGTTTACAATTACAAAATTTAATATTACAATACAATCAAATTGATAATGAAACAATAACAGAGCGTTTAACTAAATCAGCCCATTATTTTGATGTGAGTTTAACAAACATTTTAAAACAATTAAAAGAAAACGAAATTTATACTGAAAGTACCGAAACTGCAGAAGAAATAAACGAATTGTTAAATGAGTTGTTTGAATTACTTTTTGAAAAAAGAATTTATATTAATACATTATTTTCGGGTTTTAATCATTCAAAATTAATTAAAGCCAAACTAAACATTAAATTTCCTGAAGAAAAAATAAATATTTATGTCGCTAAAAAGAAAGTAAAAATCAATGATAAAATTAAAAATAATTCTCTCTATGAAAAATTAACCGATTTAAGAAATAAACTTTGTAACGAATTAAATTTACCAATATATAGAGTTGCAAATGCAAAAACACTAAAAGAATTAAGTGAACGTATGCCTGATAACGAAACAGAACTTTTAGAGATTAGTGGTTTTGGTAAAGCTAAAATTAATAGGTTTGGTAAAGCTATTTTAGAGATTATTATTAATTATAAAAAAGAAAACAATATTACAAGTGAATTTATTTTTAACGAAACAGATTTTAATAAAAAAAATAAGAAAGAAAAAATTACTGAGCTTAAGCCAAAAGGTGCAACCTATGAAACAACATTAAATTTAATTAATAACGGAATGAAATTAGAGGAAATTAGTTTAGTTCGAAAATTAAATATTTCTACAATTGAAGCTCATGTGGCAAAGCTTATAAAAGAAGGTCTTTTAGATGTACATCAATTTATAAAAGCTGACAGGTTGTTAATTATTGAAAATTTAATTAATACGAATCCAAATTTGAAAACCCTTAATGCTATAAAAGAAAAATTACCCGACGATTTTACTTTTAATGAAATAAAAATGGTATTAAGTGCTTTACAAGGCAATTAAAGCCCACATCCTGCCTGTTTTCCCTTTATCTTGCCGATAACTAAAAAAATCGCTTTCAAAAGTACATTTATTCATTATCCAAATATTTTTATTTTCAATATTACATTCCTTAAGCACTTGTTGATTTGCTTTAATTAAATCTATTTTATTTTCAGAAATACAATTTTTATTAAATCCTTTTTGTAAAAACTCTTCTATTACTTCGTTTCCTACATTAAATTTATCTTGAGAAATTCCTTGTCCTATAGCCACATTAATGTATTTTTCTTCAGCGCCAAGTTCTCTCATTTTATCAATTGTGTTTTTAGCAATTCTATTAACCGTACCTCTCCAACCTGCATGTGCTGCGCCTATAACTTTATTTTTTTTATCGTAAAATAAAATAGGGTAACAATCTGCAATACTAATAGCTAAAATCTTATTCTTTTCATTGGTAACTAAAGCATCTCCCTCTTGTTGGCCATATTTTGCAATGCAAACATGGTTACCATGCACTTGTTTTAAATTACAAAGTTGGTTAATAGTAAAATTTAATTTTTGTAATGCAATAGTTCTGTTTTTTAATATTAAATCTTGCTCATCGTCGTGGCCCCCTAAATTTAATTCGTTAAAAGGCGATTTTGATAGACCTCCCCAGCGTGTAGTAAAAGCATGGGTACAAGAAATATTTTTTGCAAAAAGCACTTACTGAATATAACTTAATTTCATCATATTAGTTCTGCCTTTTTCTTTCATTGGCATACTTGCAATATTAATTACCAAATCATCGTCTTTAACAAAGCCTTGTTCTTTTATATAATTTTTTAAATCTGTTATGGTTTCATCTGTGCTTTCGTACTTGTTGTAATAAAACCCACGAATGCCCCAAATTAAACTTAAAGTGGTTAACAAAGGTTTATTATCTGTAAATATAAAAATATGAGCTTTTGGTCTGTGGCTACTTAATTTAAATGCAGTGTAACCACTATTGGTCATACTAATAATTGCCTTTGCTCCTGCATGGTGAGCCATTGAACAAGCTGAGTAACAAATACTATCTGTAATGTATGTTATTGTTTTAATTTGTGGTGTATGTTCTTTATAAAAAATTGTATCCAACTCTTCAACCTGGGTAATTATTCTACGCATAATTTCAATTACCTTAATTGGGTATTTACCAACGCTTGTTTCTGCGCTTAACATAACGGCATCGGCGCCATCCATAACAGCATTTGCAACGTCGTTAACTTCTGCACGTGTTGGCGTATAATTTGTAATCATACTCTCCATCATTTGTGTTGCAATAATTACTGGTTTACTAATTTCTACGCATTTTTGTACAATCATTTTTTGTAATAACGGTACTTGTTCCATTGGCAACTCAACGCCCAAATCGCCTCTCGCCACCATAATACCATCAGACACATCAATTATATTTTCTATTTCTTTAATTGCTTCAGGTTTTTCAATTTTAGCAATTACTTTCGCTCTTTTATGTCTATTTCTTATAATTTCTTTAAGCTCTACAACATCGGTAACACTTCTCACAAATGATAATCCAATCCAATCAAAATCATTTTCTAATGCAAATTCTAAATCTCTAATATCTTTAACCGTTAAACATGGTAATGATATTTTTGTGTTTGGTAAATTAACTCCTTTTTTAGAAGATAGTGGGCCCCCTGCCAAAATTTTACACAATACTTCATCTTTATTGTTTGTACTAATTACTTTTAAATGAATTTTTCCATCATCAATTAATACAATTTCTCCTACTTTAACATCTTGTGGAAATTGAGGATATGTTATGTATATTTTATTTTCATCTCCTTCACATTCTTTAGTAGTTATTATAATTTCTTTATTTGTTTCTAATTGTGCTAAATTATTTTTAACAACCCCAATTCTTAATTTAGGACCTTGTAAATCGGCTAATATACCAACATGCCTATTTAATTTTTTATTTAAAGTTCTAATATTTGCAATTAAATCTTCAACGGCTTTATAATCACCATGACTAAAGTTAATGCGGCAAATATCTAAACCTTCGTTAAACATGCCTTCTAACACGTTTATATCTGCAGTTGCAGGCCCCATGGTTGCAACAATTTTTGTTCTGTTAAAATGATTCATAGTACAAATTATAAGTAAAGATAAGCATTAATTGCGCAAAACAATGTTAATTAAAGTAGCCTTAAATTAAATAATCGTTAAACAATTTATAAATTTTACAAAGTTAAACTACAAAGTTAAACTACAAAGTTTACAATCTTTTTTGGTACAATAATAATTTTTTTAGGCTTTGCCCCTGCCAATTGTTTTATTACTTCTTCGCGCGATAAAATTTCTTTTTCTATTTCTTGCACAGTTAAGCTAGTTGGCAATTCTATTTGAAAACGCATTTTACCATTAAACGAAATAGGATAATTAAAAGCATCGTCAATTAAATAATTTTCGTTTACCACTGGGAAATTTTGAAATGTAATGGTTTCTTTATTGCCAAGTTGCAACCATAACTCTTCAGCTATATGCGGCGCGTACGGCGATATTAAAATCAATAATGGTTCTAGTATTTTACGTTTGTTGCACTTTAAATCGGTTAACTCATTTACACAAATCATAAAATTACTTACTGAGGTGTTAAACGAAAAACGCTCAATATCTTCGGTAATTTTTTTAATTGTTTTATGTAATGTTTTTAATTCTGCTTTTGTTGGTTCTTCTTCAGAAACTATAAATGTACCTGTGCTGTAAAATAAACGCCATAATTTTTTTAAGAAACCATGCACGCCAGTAATGCCATTTGTATTCCATGGTTTGCTTTGCTCTAAAGGCCCCAAAAACATTTCATATAAACGCAATGTGTCTGCTCCATATTTATCGCAAATATCATCAGGCGTAACAACATTGTATTTTGATTTTGACATTTTTTCAACCTCAACTCCACAAATATATTTGCCATCTTCTAAAATAAATTCAGCGTTTTTATAATCGTCTCTCCAATTTTTAAACGCATTAATATCCAAAACATCATTGGTTACAATGTTAACATCTACATTAATTGGATAGGTAGAATGATTGCTTAATAACCCACTTGATATAAATTTATTTGTACCATTTTCTCTATACACAAAACTACTTCTACCCTGTATCATCCCTTGATTAATTAATTTTTTAGCAGGTTCATCAATGTTTATATAACCTAAGTCCTTTAAAAATTTGGTCCAAAAACGCACATACAATAAATGGCCTGTAGCATGCTCGCTTCCGCCAATGTACAAATCAACTTGTTGCCAATAATCAATTAAATTTTTAGCAGCAAATTCATTGTTATTTTTTGCATCCATATACCTTAAAAAGTACCAACTGCTACCCGCCCAACCTGGCATGGTTGAATGTTCGTAATCGTATTTACCATCGTATTTCCATTGTGTAGATGCTCTAGCTAAAGGTGGTTCGCCATCTTTAGTTGGTAAATATTTATCAATCTCAGGTAAAACAAGAGGCAATTCATTTTCTTTTAAAGTATGTGGTATTCCATCTTTATAATAAACAGGAATTGGTTCGCCCCAATAGCGTTGGCGCCCAAATACAGCATCCCGTAAACGGTAATTTATTTTACGTTTTCCTATCTTTTTATTTTCAATTTCAGTTATAACTTTTTTAGTTGCCTCTTTTGCACTTAATCCATTTAAAAAATCTGAGTTTATTACTGTACCATCTTTAGCTTCATAAGCTTCAGTTGTAATATCTCCACCAGCAATAACTTCAATAATTGGTAAATTAAAATATTTAGCAAATTTATAATCGCGCTCGTCGTGCGCAGGCACAGCCATAACAGCGCCAGTTCCATATCCAACTAAAACATAATCGCCTACCCAAATTGGTATTTGTTTCCCTGTAAATGGATGCTTTACATAAGAGCCGGTAAATACGCCTGAAATTTTATTTACATTGGCTTGGCGATCGAGTTCGCTTTTGTTTTTTGTAAGCTCAATGTATTCCTCTACCAACTTTTTGTTTTCATTAGTAGTTAAAGCATTTACCAATTCGTGCTCAGGCGCAAGTGTTAAAAAAGATACACCAAAAATTGTATCTGCTCTGGTTGTAAAGACTTCAATGGTATGGTTTAAATTTTCTAATTCAAATTTTATTGATGCACCTTCGCTTTTACCTATCCAATTGCGTTGACTTTCTTTTAAACTTTCTGTCCAATCAATATCATTCAAATCATTTAACAAACGTTCGGCATAAGCAGTTATTCTCATGCTCCATTGTTTCATTAATTTTCTTTCAACAGGGTGGCCACCACGTTCACTCACTCCATCTTTTATTTCATCATTGGCTAAAACTGTAGCAAGAGCCGGACACCAATTAACATACGTATCATCTAAATACGCTAAACGAAAATTCATTAAAATTTCGTTTTTCTTTTTTTCATCAAAGGCTTTCCAATCGTTTGCTGTAAAACTTGGAATATCTTTTTCAATATCGCCTGTTAATACATCATCAAGTTTACAATTAAAGCCATTTGTTTCAAAATACTTTATTAGCGTTTCTATTGGTTGCGCTTTATTTTCTTTTTTATTGTACCACGAGTTAAATATTTGAATAAAAATCCATTGTGTCCATTTATAATAGTCAGGGTTAGAAGTTCTAACTTCTCTATCCCAATCAAAAGAAAACCCTAATTTATCGAGCTGCTCTCTGTATCTTGCAATATTTTGCTGAGTAGTAATTTTTGGATGTTGACCGGTTTGAATGGCATATTGTTCGGCCGGCAATCCAAAACTATCGTAACCCATGGGGTGTAAAACGTTAAAACCTTTATGGCGTTTATACCTAGCAATAATATCACTTGCAATATATCCTAAAGGGTGCCCCACATGTAAACCAGCACCAGATGGGTACGGAAACATATCTAAAACATAATATTTTGGCTTATCTCCAGCATCTTTTGCGGCAAAAGTTTTATTGTTTGCCCAATAGTGTTGCCATTTTTTTTCTAATTCGGTAAAGTTGTATTCCATAAATAATAAGGATTACAAAGATAGGATTTTAGACTGTTTTACAAAGTTTTTAAATTATACCAATATAATTAATTAGAATTATTGTGCTTTTTAAAAAGCTATTTATTATGATTAAAATTATTGTAATGCTTTAATAATGCTATTTTCAACATCAGCTAAAACATTTGCATAATTTGCTTTTACAAATTGTTTGCCGGTAACTTTTTCATAAAGCTCAATGTATCGGTTACTTATTTCTGTAATCCATTCATCGCTCATTTGCGGAATAGTTTGTCCATCTTTCGCTTGAATACGTTTGTCAATTAACCAACGGCGCACAATCTCTTTTCTTAATTGTTTTTGCTCTTGGTTATTTTTTTGTCTTTCATCATAACCTTCTAAATAAAAATAACGTGAAGAGTCTGGCGTATGTATTTCATCCATTAATGTTATTTCACCGTTGTATAAACCAAACTCATATTTAGTATCAACTAATATTAAGCCCATTTTATTTGCAATTTCTTGTCCACGTGCATATAATGCTAAAGTGTATTTTTCTAATTGCTCATAATGATCTTTTGAAACTATATTTTGTTTAATTATTTCTTCTTTGCTTATATCTTCGTCGTGTCCTTGGCTGGCTTTTGTTGTAGGTGTAATAATTGGACTAGGTAATTTATCGTTTTCTTTTAATCCCTCAGGTAAATTAACACCACAAAGTGTACGTAAACCGCTGTTGTATGTGCGTGCTGCGTGCCCAGCTAAATAACCTCTAACAACCATTTCTACTTTAAACGGCTGGCACATTTTACCAATACTAACATTTGGATGAGGCGAAGCAATTAACCAATTTGGCACAATGTCTTTTGTTGCGTTTAAAAATTGTTCGGCAATTTGATTGAGTACTTGGCCTTTATAGGGAATGCCTTTTGGCAGTACAACATCAAACGCACTAATTCTATCACTTGCAATCATAACAAGTTTAGTGTTATTTATTGTATAAACATCGCGTACTTTACCTTTGTAATAATTGGTTTGATTTGGTAAATTAAAATTTGTTTTATCTAGGGTATTAATCATATTGTTTTAATCTTCTATGGTCCATGTAACTAAACCATCGTTTGTAAATTTGAATGCTTGCGTTTTACCTCCTAATTTATTAATTGCTGTTGTAACTTTTAATTTTGTAATATTAGGGCAATAAAAAAACATAAAGCCTCCACCACCCGCACCACTTATTTTACCGCCAGTTGCGCCATTTATTGTTGCGGTTTCATAAATCGAATCAATTAAATTGTTAGTAATGCTGTTTGCCATTTGTTTTTTATTTTGCCAACCAAAATTTAAAATTTCGCCAATTTTTGATAATTTGTCTTGTAAAAGAGCTTCTTTCATTTGTTGAGCTTGGTCTTTTAAATTGTGCATTGCTTCAATACTTTTAGCATTTTTATCATTAACATTTTTTACTTGCTCGTTAATAATATTAGCAGATAATCTTTGTGTATCGGTAAAATACAACACTAAATTATGTTCTAATTCATTTAAAATTGTTGGCTTTAAGGTTAAGGGGTTTACAATAACTTTATCGTTTCCAAAAAATTCTAAATAATTAATTCCACCAAAAGTTGCTGCGTATTGATCTTGTTTTCCTCCAGCCATTTTTAAATCAATTCTTTCAATTTCAAAAGCTAAATGTGCAATATCGTATTTACCCAAAGGTAATTTTAACCACTCCACAAAAGCACCTAAAAGCGAAACCACAATGGTTGAAGATGTTCCAAGTCCGGAACCTTGTGGCGCTTCAATATAACTGGTAAGTTTAAAACTTTGTGCCGGTAAATTAAATTGTTTTATAATTCGGTTATATACGCCAATAAATAATTCAAAGCCATTAACAAGTTGTAATTCTTTTTCACTATCAACAACTAATTTTTTTTCGTTGCCATCAATTACAAATTCAATTTTGTTGTTTGAAGTTGGTTCAAGTGATGCGTATGCATATAAATCAATTGTAGCATTTAAAATTGCTCCGCCATAAATATCAGAATATGGACTAACATCGGTGCCGCCACCGGCTAATCCAATACGTAAAGGGGCTTTACTTCTAATTATCATTTTTTTTGAAACTATTTCATATTAATAAATTGCAGAGGCACTTCATAATCACCTTTGCGGCAAATTGCTATAACGCCTTGTAAATCGTTAATACTTTTGCTGGTAACTCTAATAATATCGTCCATAATTTGTGCAGTAACTTTAAGTTTAGAGTCTTTTATATCTTTCATAATTTTTTTACAAGCTTCTTTTTCTAATCCTTGTCTAACTTTTATATCTTTTTTTATCATAGGTCCACTTGCATAGTGCTCTTTACTTTCATCTAAACCTCTAGGGTCTAGGCCTTGTTTAATCATTCTACTATGAATGGCATCTAAAATGGCATCTAAACGCATATCATTTTCAGTTACAATGTTTACTAATAAATCTTTTTTATTTAACTCTATGGTGCTTTTACTATCTCTAAAATCCCAACGGTTTAAAATATCTTTTTTAGCAACATTAATGGCATTATCCATTAATTGCACATCTAATTTACTTGAAATATCAAAGGAAGGCATATTAATTAAATTTGGCTTAAATTTACCAATTTTAAAGCATTTTTAAATAATTTTTTGTACAAATTTATTATTATACTTTTTACAATGTTAGTAGTGTTAAACGCTTGTAATAACGATGAGTTAGAAGCTTTAACATTACAAAAAAACACAACTAAAACAAGGTATTTGAAAATTAAAAAACCAATTAAAAATAAATTAGAACATTATTTTGATAGCATAGGTTTAGTTAAAATAACTGATGTTAACGCAAACATAAAATGCAAATTGGCATACGCTGACACTGCTAATTTTTTAAAAATTAATTTATATAATAAATTAAAATATGCTTATTTGCCAATTGAGGTTGCGCAAAATTTATCAAAAGCACAAAATTATTTAGACAGCAACTATAAAAATTATTTGCTTATAATTTATGATGCAGCACGGCCATTAAGCATTCAAAAAATTATGTGGGATAGTTTAAAATTACCAAACCATAAAAAATACGGTTATGTAGCTCCGCCTAATTATCAAAGTTTACACAACTACGGTTGCGCTGTTGATGTTGGGTTAGATAGTAATGGCGTTGAATTGGATTTAGGTACAAAATTTGACACCTTTGATTCACTAAGTGCACCAGCATACGAATGGCTTTTTTTAAAAAGTAAAAAACTAAGCAAAATTCAATATTTTAGAAGACAAATTTTGAGAAAAGCAATGCATTATGCCAATTTTTACGGTATAACAAGCGAATGGTGGCATTTTAATTATTGTACACTAAAACAAGCACAAGCTACTTTTACATTAATAAAATGAAAGCAAAAAAAAATATTAGTATAGTTGGTGGCGGTGTTTGTGCATTAATGTTGGCTTGCGAATTAAACACAAATTTATTTGATGTAGCACTATACGAGGCCAATTTTGCTTTAGGAAGAAAGTTTTTAGTTGCAGGCGATGGTGGTTTAAACATAACACATAGTTTAGCACCACAAGAATTTATAAAAAAATATAAGCCAAGTTATTTTATTGAACCAGCATTTAGTAGTTTTAATAATAGTGATTTACAAACTTGGTTAAAAACAAAATTAAATATTGAAACATTTAAAGGAAGCAGTGGGAAAATTTTCCCATTAAAAGGCATAAAACCAATTGAGGTAATAAATAAATTTATTTCATTAATTACAACTAAAAACATAACTATTAAAACGCAGCATAAATGGTTAGGTTTTAATGGAAAACAATTACAATTTGAACACAACAACACTAAACTAAATGTACAAAGCGATATTGTAATTTTTTGTTTAGGTGGTGCTAGTTGGCCTGTAACGGGAAGCAATGGTAGTTGGATAGAACATTTTAAACTATTAGGAATAAAAACTAATTTATTTAAAGCGAGTAACTGTAGTTTTAAAATTAATTGGAATAAAAATACAATAAATTTCTTGGAAGGAAAAGCACTAAAAAACTGTAAATTTACTGTTAACAACATAAGTAGTTTAGGCGAAGCTGTAATTACTAGTTTTGGTATTGAGGGCAATGGTGTTTACCCTTTAAGTTATATAATTAGAGAAGAGTTAGAAAAAAATAAAAAAGCAGAATTAGTTATTGATTTTAAGCCAAATGTAACAAAGGAAAATTTACTTAAAAAATTCAAAACTTCTAAACAAAAAACTATTACAAAAAAATTAAAAGTAGATTTGAATTTGAGCGAACTACAAATTGAACTTTTAAAATTATACTTAAATAAAATCGAATTTAATACTGAGCATTTAATAATAAACAAAATAAAATCATTTAATATAAGCATTACTGGTTTAGGTAATATTGAAGATGCAATATCAACCGTTGGAGGCATTGACCTTGAAGAGATTACGCCAAACTTTGAATTAAAAAAACTACCCAACGTTTATGCAATTGGTGAAATGTTAGATTATGATGCACCAACGGGTGGGTATCTTTTACAATCGTGTTTTAGCATGGCTTATTTTTTATCAAACAATTTAAATACTAAACTTTTTAGAAAATAATAAAAACTAATTTTCCACATCGGTTTATAACTTTTATAGCATTTTAATCGTTTTAGTTTAAATTTGTGGCAAATAAAATTAATTATGGTGGCAACTACAGAGTATATTTTAAGCGAAGTAAAAAACGGAGTATTAATTATTACCATTAATCGTCCCGATAAATTAAATTCATTAAATAAACAAACCATTGAAGAATTGCACGATACATTGGTTGAAGCTGAAAACATTAACGAAATAAATGCAATTATCTTAACCGGAGCCGGACAAAAAGCCTTTGTTGCTGGTGCAGATATTGCTGAATTTGCAAATTTTACGATTGAACAAGGTAAACAATTAAGTTCTATTGGTCATTTTAAAATATTTAATTTTATTGAAAATTATAGTAAACCAATAATTGCTGCTGTAAATGGTTTTGCGTTAGGTGGAGGATTAGAGTTAGCAATGGCTTGCCATATAAGAGTTGTAAGTGATAATGCTAAAATGGGTTTGCCAGAAGTAAGTTTAGGTGTAATTCCTGGTTATGGCGGCACCCAACGTTTAGCTCAATTAGTTGGTAAAGGAAAAGCGTTTGAAATGATAGTAACTGCGGATATGATAACAGCTACTGATGCTTTAAAATGGGGCTTAGCAAACTATGTTACTACACAAGATGAGTTGTTTAATAAATGTTTTGAAATAACTCATAAAATTGCAAGTAAAAGTCCAACAGCTATAAAAACCGCTATAAAAGTAATTAATGCGGGTTACAACAATAACCTAAATGGTTACGAAGTAGAAATTGAAGAATTTGGTAAATCATTTGGTACTGGCGATTTTAAAGAAGGCGTTACTGCATTTTTAGAAAAACGTAAAGCAAGTTTTAAAGGGAATTAAAATTAATATGATTTCTTTAACCTTTTAAAGTTAAAAACTAAAAACATTCATCTAATTTTATTACTAAAGGATGTTTAAATTTAAAAGTGAAATTGCTTAAAAAAATTGGATTTTATTTATTTGTAATAAGTGCATTAATTGCAACATTATTTTTTTACCAAAATTTAAAACAAACTAAAGTACCTACAATCGATGCTGCAAGTTTAATTCCAGATAGTTGTAGTATATACGCAACAACAGCAAATATTAGTAAATTAAACGAACTTGTAAATCAACAAAATTTAATAATAGATAAACTTAATACTAATTCTTTTTTTTCAAAAAGCACACAAACTTTAGCCTATTTAGACTCCATTATAACCAACACTAATGGCTTATCAGAACTATCAAAACAAACAATACATTTTGCAACATACGAACAAAAAAATAATTGGATAATTACTTTAAACTGTCCTTTTGTTTCAATGTCAAAAGAAATTGCCGAGCAACTTAAAAAAAATTTAAATGCAGTTTATAATACTAGTCATTATAAATTTAAATACATAAACGATGCTTATTTTTTAATACACAAAGGTGTAATTTGTGTAAGTAATAATGAGGATGTATTAGAACTTATAATAAACAATAAACATAAATCATTTATTAAATCTAACAATTACTTAACCTATAAAAACACATTAGTCAAAAATTCATCAATAGGGATTTATATTAACTCACAAAATATTGATAATAATAAAAACCAAATAAAAACACCAAAACTAATAACCAATAGCACTTTAGCACTTAGTTTTACATTTAAGCCCTATAAAATAAATGCAAATGGTATTCTAAAATCTAATATAAACAATCCTATAAATTTACTTCATAATAAAAGGCCAGGTAATTTTGAAGAAGAATTTATATTGCCCTTTAATTGTGTTGAACTTAAACAATACTATTCGGATAATTTTGCTTCTAGTTTAATCTCTTCGAAAGAATTAAATTTATATTATGACTCGTTAAAATATGATATTAGTAAAGAATTTAAAACAAAAATTAAAGATAACATAAATTATTTTAAAATCAATCATTATCAAAAAAGCATTTTGTGATGTTTCACATAACTCCTTTATTTAAGTTAAAGACACCACTTATACGAAATTACATTTAGAGCTTTTAAAAGATTCTATATATAATTTTCAAACAACAAATTACTATAAAATAAAAAATACTTCGGAGTTATTTAATCCATTTGAAACAACAATTTATAAGTACGCATGGATAAATAATAATTATGTTTATTTTTTTGAATCAAAAAACAGTACTGAATTAATAATTTCAAGCCTATTATCACAAAATAATCTATCTAAAAACACTAAAGTAATTACTTGTTTAAATCAAGAAGCGGGTAGTAATATAAATTATTTATATTATGAAGCCCCAGACTTAAACAATGGGAACATTAATAATTTCATAAAACTAAAAAAAGAAAGTTATCGCAACTTTAAACATTTTGTATTTACATTAAAAAGTTCTGCAATTGGTTTTAATTTACACACCTCTATAGATTATGAACAAGAAGATGAAAGCAATAACGGTAAATTATTTTGGGCATGTAAAATTGATACAGTAAGTACTTTAACGCCTTCTTTATTTAAAAATCACCTAACTTCAGAAAATGAAATAATAACACAAGATGCGTTAAAACAACTCTATTTAATTAACTCAAAAGGTTCTGTTTTATGGAAGAAAAAAATAAACGAAAGTATTTTATCACAAATATATATAGTTGATATTTTTAAAAATAATAAATTTCAAATGCTATTTAATACCGAAAATTACTTGCATTTAATAGATAGGAATGGGAACTACGTTGATGGCTACCCAGTAAAATTACCAGCAAAATCAACCAATGCCTTAAGTGTATTTGATTATGATAAAGATAAAAATTATCGGTTATTTATTGCTTGTGCAAACAATAAAATATATAATTATACAATTTATGGCATAAAAGCAGATGGATTTACACCAGTTGTAACCGATTCAAAAATTAAATTACCTGTTCAATATGCAAAAGTTGGTTTAAGTGATTACTTGATTACTGCCGATGTTGAAGGAAAAATATACACCTTTAGCAGAAAGGGAGATGGAAGAATTGGATTAAAAAATAAATGTATTGAAAACTGTAAAAATTTTTATGTTGAAGTAGGTAACAGTATTTTTAATACTTTCTTTTGTTATTTAGATGAAGAAAACGGAAGCATTCATAAAATAACTTTTAGTGATAATAAAGAAATTTATAATGTAAAAACAGAAGGTTTTGTTCATTATCATAATTACGACTTAGTAGATAATAATAAAAAAGAAGATATGTATTATTTAAGCGGCAATGATTTTTATGTTTACGATTTAAATGGTAGTTTAATAATGAAAAAAAACTTTATCGAACCCATGTTTTACGCTAAAGTTTTTATAAATGAAACACTTTCAAAATTAATAGTTTCTGATTCATTAAAAACACAAACTAAAGTGATAGATTTAAACACAAATAAGGAAATTAAATTTAATAGCAGTAGTAATTCTATTGTAATGGATTTATTTAAAACAAATAATTATTGTTTAATTTTTGCAAATGGCAATTCAATAAATTGTAGTAAGTTGTAAATTTATTAGTTGTACACAAATTCGCCAAATTCGCTTTTAATAGTAACTTGTTTTCCTTTATAGTCTTCCACTTTTCCAATTATTTTAGCATCAATATTAAACGAATTTGCAATAGAAATCATTTCATTTGCTGATTGTTCATCTGTATAAATTTCTAACCTATGCCCCATATTAAAAACTTTATACATTTCTTTATAATCTGTAGCGCTTTGTTGATGAATAGTTTTAAATAACGGTGGTAAATCAAATAAATTATCTTTTATTACATGTAAATTATTTGGTAAAAAATGTAATACCTTAGTTTGTGCCCCTCCACTACAATGAATAATTCCGCCAATTTTTGAAATTGAAATATTAGATATAATTTTTTTAACTAACGGTGCGTAAGTACGTGTTGGAGATAAAACTAATTTTGCAGCATCAATAGTTTCTGAAATTAAAATTCCTTCTTGGTTTTTGTATTCAACTTTAATTTTATCGGTTAAATTAAGTTTACCTGTATATACAACTTCATCAGGCAAAGCGTTATCATAACTTTGCGGAAATTTTTGAGCTAATGATTTATTAAATACATCATGCCTCGCACTAGTTAACCCATTACTTCCCATACCGCCATTATACTCCTTTTCGTAAGTTGCTTTACCATAACTAGCAAAACCAATAATTACTTGGCCTGCTTTAATATTATGGTTACTAATAACTTTACTTTTTTCCATTCTGCATACAACTGTACTATCTACAATTATTGTACGAACTAAATCACCAACATCAGCAGTTTCTCCTCCGGTACTATAAATTGAAATTCCGTTTTCACGTAAATTTTGTAATACCTCTTCCGTTCCGTTAATTATTGCTGCTAAAACCTCTGCGTTTATTAAATTTTTATTCCTTCCAATGGTTGATGAAAGCAATATATTATCGGTTGCGCCTACACAAATTAAATCATCAATATTCATAATTACAGCATCTTGCGCAATCCCTTTCCAAACATTTAAATCTCCAGTTTCTTTCCAATACATGTATGCTAAAGACGATTTAGTGCCTGCACCATCAGCATGCATAATAACACAATGGTTATCACTTCCTCCAATTACATCTGGTACAATTTTACAAAATGCATGTGGAAATAATCCTTTATCAATTTTAGAAATTGCTAAGTGAACATCTTCTTTCCCTGCAGATACACCTCGTAATTGATATTTATTATCGCTCATTAATATTCTTTTTTACAAATTTCGTAATAAAACTTTATATAATTGTATCATACCCTCAATATCTTTTTTACTTACTTTTTCATCTGGGGTATGTACATTATCTTCGGCTGCTCCTACAAAACACCAATCCCATACATTTTCAGCCATTTGTAATTCTTTAGCGTCGCTGCCTCCGCTTCCTTCTACCTCTAATTGGTACTCACATTTATTTTTATTAGCAATTTCAATTATTTTGTTAACGTATTGTTTTCGAGGTATTAAACTATCCCTTAAACTAATTACAGGTCCTTTATGTGGTTTAACCCCATCACTAATCCAACTTATGTCGCAAATTAACGCTTGTTGAATTTTAAATTTTTTTGCTAAATATTTTTGTATGTAGGATACACTTCCACCTCCATGTTCTTCGTAAGTTGAAAAAACAATTACTCCGTTTTGTAATGTTTCGGCTAATTTTAAAGCTGTAAAAACACCAAGCCTATTATCCATATAACAACATTGTATAAACTCTTTGGTTTCGCGCCAATTTGGTAAAAAAGATAATTCAGTTCCTGTTTTAAAATTCCGTTTAGCTTTATAACTAAGCTGTTTTTCGCCATTTTTAGTATTGATTTTAACCTGCAATGTTGCTTTTTGAGTTCCTAAACTATCTGTACCTATTAATTCAAAACCAGATTGGCAAACGGGCCCTCCAATACGCACTAGTTGTTCGCCATATCTAACCGTAAAACCAATATTATCAATATGAGCAAATACTGCGGTAGTAGGTTTACCAAAAACTAAAATAATATTATGTTGCCATTTTTCTCCAAAAATAATTTTAGGTTGAACCAACCAATTTTTATGTTCATTATTAATGTAGTTCAATAAAAATTCAGTTAATTTCCCTTCATTACCACAAGGTGCTGCAATTGAACAAAGTTCCTTTAAAAGTGTGTACTTATTTTTTGTGTTTATTGTTTGCTTAGTTGTTTTTTTTACCATTTTAAAATAATTATATTAATATTAAAAAAATTGAAGTTATTGCCAATACCATTCCCACAAAATTGGTTTTAGATAATTTTTCTGTAAAAAATAAATAACCGCATGTTGTGGCTAATACAACATTACATAAATTTAAAATTGGAAATAATTGTGCGCTACTAAATTCACTTTCACTTAAACATTTAAAAGTAAAATAAATGCTAAAAAAATTTGGTACACCAAGCGCAATTCCTCCAATTAAATTATTCATTTTAAATGTGTTTTCTTTTGTCTCATTCCAATTTTTAAATAAACGAATTAAAATAACTATAAAACCTATACAAAAAGCAGTAAAAAAAGTTCCAATTGTAAATAAAGCTTGATGATTTTCATTTTTTATATAAGTGGCATTTATCCCATTAATAAACACATCAATTAATCCGCTTCCAACAAACACCATTAATGGTAAATAATAAAATTTAGTATGATTGTTTACAGCATTTACACTTTTTGTTGCCAAATATATAGCTGCAATAGCTAATAAAATACTGCAAATTTTAAACATATTAAATGTATTTTTTAAAATAAAAACCGAATACAAAACTGGCATAACAAAACTTAATTTATTTGCCATACTTGCTATTGAAACATTAATTTTTTGGGTGGTGATTGAAATTAAATAAAATACAATTATAAAAATTACACCTAAAGGAATACAAAACAACAACCATTTATTTTCGTAAAATATATTAAAACTTAATTTTACATTTAAAGCAATTATTCCTGTTAATGCTGCAACAAAATAATTTATAATAATTGCAACAAAAGTATTTACATTAAATTTTACAAATAACTTAAATACAATAAGTAAAAACACACTTGTTATAACTGTAAGGAAAATATAAAACATAAGATTTCAAATTTAACATTAAAATTATTTCTATTTTTGTATTAATATTATGAAATTTAACTTTTATGCACTTATAGTTCTTTTATTTTTACTAAATAACAACATAAGCTCACAAAACATTTATTTTAAAACCATTGAACCTCATCATACAAACTACTTTAATGACAGTTTAAATAATATAGTTTGTAAGGTTGACTCAATTATTATGCCTCATGAAATTAAGTTTGCCCTTAAATTTTACGAAGGAACTTTGTTTAAAAAAATAATTATTCGAAAAGGAAACTCTAAAAATTTATTTAAAGTGAAGTCTCATTTTAAAAACTTATTTGTAGCTCCCGAGAATAGGAAATACACAATTTATATTGCTTATAATTTTAACAATAGAGTAGATTCTGTTTCACTTAAACATTTAATTTATAATGCAAAAATGGCACAATTAATTAGGAGTGCAGCTTACATAAACGACTATAGTACTAGTGGTTTTTTTAATTTGTTTGGAAATTACTTCAAAAATTTATCTAAAAGTTACAAAATATCACATCTTAAAGATTTAGATTTAAAAGCTTTAGAAGCTGGTGGTGGTTACCAACTACTCTCACTTTCTTATGTTTTCGAAAATTATGCAACTATAGATGAGTGGAAAAACCCTAATGCTTATTCTAAATTTGGGAAATTAACCTACAACCAATTCATTAGTTCCGAAACTATTAAAAGATATATTAAAGATTTACCTATTTATGTTTCAAAAAAATATGAGTAAATTTTTTTACGTTTTTCTATGAAATTTTAAAAAAATCATTTACTTTTAAGCAATACTAAAGTTATGATTACTAGAATATTATCCATTATTATCGTTAGCTTGTTTTTTATTAACACAAGCAATGCACAAACTAAAGGAAAAGCTCCAAAAGGAAAAGCAAAAGCGAAAGCAGATACCGCTAAAGCTGTTGTAAGTCAAACAATTGCTCCTCCATCTGACGAAGAAATAGAGTCAAAACTATTTCTCGAAAGTCTTTCGTTAAATCCAACAAAAGATAAAGCAGCTTGGAAAAAAAATGATTCTTTACGTAAAATTTATAAAGCCAAACGCATGACGTTTTACGTAAAATCAAAAAAACCTTTTAAACCTACTGATCATATGCAACTGTGTTACAACTTAATTTACAAAGATACTAATTTAAAATTTTGTGTTAATGATAGTATTTGTAAAGACCCCGAAGTAACCAAAGTTTTATTTGAACAAGTTAAAGGCGATACAAATTATGTTTTAGTTTATGTTGATGCCTTTACAAAATCTAAAACAGATAAAGGTGCAGTTTGCGGATCGGGACATGAAACAAAATTAACTATGGTTAGATGGAATATTAATACAAATAGAGCTGTTTGGAAAAACAAAACGATTAATTCTTGTTACAAAACAATAACCAACATGACTAAAACACCAATTGTAAATTGGGATAAAACAAGCCCCTTAACTATTTCATATAATAAAGGGCCAAAATTTATTGATCTTGTTTTTGACCCTACTGCTCCAGAAAAAGGATTACAAAGTAATAACGACAACGAAAAATAAAAATTATTGACTAATACTGTAAAAATAGCACTTTTACCTATTAGTTACCTTTATGGTTTAATAATCTCTTTTAGAAATAAATTATTTGATTTTGGAATTTTAAAAGAACATAAATTTAACACCCATTTAATTGGAGTAGGAAATTTATCAGTTGGTGGTGCAGGCAAAACTCCTTTAGTAGAGTACCTTATTAATTTACTTTTATTAGAAAATAAAACTATTGCAACGCTTAGTCGTGGCTATAAACGTAACACAACGGGGTTTGTATTAGCTAACGAAAAATCAACTGCCTTTGAAATTGGAGATGAACCCTTAATTTATAAAACAAAATACCCAATAACAGTAGCCGTTGATGCAAATAGAAAAAATGGAATTAAACAATTGTTACAACAAAATGAATTAAATATAAATACGATACTTTTAGATGATGTTTTTCAACACCGTTATGTAAAGCCAGGATTAAATATTTGTGTTTCTGATTATAGCAAACCTTATTATAACGATTATTTAATGCCAAGCGGCACATTAAGAGAATTTAAAACTGGCATTTCAAGAGCTGATATAATTGTTATTTCCAAAACACCTGAAAACACAACAGCGGTTGAGATACGAACAGTTTTAAAAGACATAAAACCATTAGCCCACCAAAAAGTATTTTTTAGCTATTTAAAATATGGCGAACTGTATTCCATTTCAAATAAAAACGTACAAATAAATACACTTAACGAGTTATACAGATACCGAATTATTTCTTTTGCAGGTATTGCAAATGCTAAGCCTTTTATTGAATATTTAAAAGAATATGCTGCAGAAGTAAAACATTTACCTTTTTCTGACCATTATGAGTATACTGAAAAAGATTTAACTGACATACAACGTTTTTACGAAAGTATTGAAGGAGGTAATAAAATACTAGTAACTACCGAAAAAGACTTTATGCGTCTTAAAAATAATTCCGTTTGGGATATTGCTAACAGAATGAATATTTATATATTGCCGGTTGAAGTTACATTTAAAGATAAAGAAGAAGAATTTAATCAATTAATTATTAATTATGTTAGAGCAAATAGAATTTACCACCAAAAATATTCTTGAAAAAACAAATAATTTTAAACCACAATTTGGAATAATATTAGGTACCGGACTAGGTGGTTTAGTTACTGAAATTGAAACAGAGTTTGCAATTCCATACAATGAAATTCCTAATTTTCCGGTAAGTACTGTGGAAGGACATAGTGGAAAATTAATTTTCGGGAAACTTGGCGGCAAAAATGTAATGGCTATGCAAGGGCGTTTTCATTTTTACGAAGGCTACACTATGGAACAAGTTACTTTTCCTGTTCGAGTAATGAAAGCTTTAGGCATAAATACATTAATTGTAAGTAACGCCAGTGGAGGAATGAATCCTAATTTTGAAGTTGGTGAAATTATGATAATTAATGACCATATCAATTTATTTCCAACCAACCCTTTAATAGGAAAAAACATTGCCATATTAGGGCCTCGTTTTCCGGATATGAGCGAAGCTTATAAAAAATCTTATGTTGAATTAGGAAAAAAAATAGCAAAAGAAAATAGTATTAAAGTAAGCGAAGGTGTTTATGAAGGTTTATCTGGCCCTTGTTTTGAAACTACAGCCGAATACCGTTATTTATGGCGCATGTGTGCAGATGTGGTAGGAATGAGTACCGTTACCGAAGTTATTGTTGCAAAACATAGCGGTATAAATTGTTTTGGTATAAGTATAGTAACGGATTTAGGCGTAGAGGGTGTAGTACAAAATGTAAGTCACGAAGAGGTTCAACATATTGCTAAACAACAAGAACCTAAAATGACTTTAATTGTAAAAGAATTTATTAAACAATGTGGTTAAATAGTTAAGAGCTTATTTCCTTAACATTTTTTAAATTCATTTGGCTCAATTATTGCTTAACTTCATAAAAAGTTTATAGAATGAAAACAATATTTACTGTACTATTTTTTATCCTGTTTACAACAAGTATAAATGCACAAGCCCCCGTTTGGACAAAAGAACAATTAATGCCTACAAAAGAATTAGCTGATAAAATTAACACCAAGGCTAAAGATAAACCAATAGTATTTAACTGTGGCCCAATGGAAAACATTAAAACCTCTATATTTGTTGGTAGAGCAACCAGTGCCACATTTTCTGAAAAAATTAAATCCACTCTTAATATGGAAGCTAAAACTAAACCAATTGTAGTTTATTGTGGTTGTTGTAGTTATGCCAGTTGCCCTAATCTTAAACCAGCTTATGACGAAGTTTTGAAACAAGGTTTTAAAAACGTTAAAATTTTAGAATTACCCGAAGGAATTAAGCCTGATTGGGTTGCTAAAGGTTACCCAATGGAATAAACGTTATCCCTATTTTTTTAATAAAATTACCTGCATATTAAAAATACAAATAGTATTTTTATGTTTTAATTTAATATATGTACGGTCAGTTAAAACAACAATTGCAAAATACCCTTTCAGAAATTGAAAGTAATGGTTTATTTAAACGCGAAAGAATTATTACAACACCTATGGATGCTGTAGTAAAAGTAGCTGGTGAAGATGTGATAATTTTTTGCGCAAACAACTATTTAGGATTAAGTTCTCATCCAAAAGTAATTGAAGGGGCTAAAAAAGCATTAGATTCTCACGGTTTTGGAATGAGTAGTGTCCGTTTTATTTGTGGCACACAAGATATTCATAAAGAATTAGAACAAAAAATATCAAAATTTTTAGGAACAGAAGATACAATTTTATATGCGGCTGCGTTTGATGCAAATGGAGGCGTTTTTGAACCATTATTTGATGAACAAGATGCCATTATAAGCGACGAATTAAATCATGCAAGTATAATTGATGGTGTGCGCTTATGTAAAGCACAACGCTATCGTTATAAAAACTGTGATATGGCTGATTTAGAAGAACAATTAAAAAAAGTACAAGCACAACGTAATAGAATTATTGTAACAGATGGCGTATTTAGCATGGATGGTTTTGTAGCTCCGTTAGATAAAATTTGTGAATTAGCAGATAAGTACAATGCGCTTGTAATGGTTGATGAATGTCATGCTAGTGGATTTATTGGCAAAACAGGGCGTGGTACAATAGAATTAAATAATGTAATTGGTAAAGTTGATATCATAACAGGAACTTTAGGGAAAGCATTAGGCGGTGCAATGGGAGGTTTTACAAGTGGCCGAAAAGAAATAATTGAACTACTTCGTCAACGCTCTCGTCCATATTTATTTAGTAATAGTTTAGCGCCAAGTATTGTAGGTGCAAGTAATGCCGTGTTTGATATTTTAAGTAGCACAACTGAATTGCGTGATAAATTAGAGTGGAATGTAAATTATTTTAAAAAAGAAATTAAAGCTGCTGGCTTTGATATTAAAGATGGCGACAGTGCAATTGTACCTGTTATGTTGTATGACGCTAAACTCTCACAAACTTTTGCTGATAAATTACTAAAAGAAGGGATTTATGTTATTGGTTTCTTTTATCCGGTTGTACCTAAAGATAAAGCACGTATTCGAGTGCAGCTTAGCGCAGCACATTCAAAAGAACATTTAGATAAAGCAATAAAAGCATTTACTAAAATTGGTAAAGAATTAGGTGTAATAAAATAACTATTATGGAATTAAATATCCAACGGCCACGTAGAAACCGTAAAAACGAAGTTGTCAGAAATTTAATTCAAGAAAATTGGTTAAGTACAAATGATTTTATATATCCTCTTTTTTTAATCGACGGGAAAAATAAAAAAACAGAGGTAGCCTCAATGCCTAATATTTACAGGTTTAGTTCAGATTTAATATTAAAAGAAATTGAAACCTGTGTTAAATTAGGTATTAATTCGTTTTGTTTATTTCCCAGTATTAATGATAAATTAAAAAATAAAACAGCAACTGAGGCTTTAAATAAAAATGGCCTATACTTAAAAACAATTTCACTAATTAAAAAAACATTTCCAAATGTTGTGTTAATGACTGATGTTGCTATGGATCCATACAGTAGCGATGGGCACGATGGAATAGTAAAAAATGGTGAAATAATTAACGATGAAACGCTTGAAATTTTAAGTAAAATGGCTTTAGCGCAAGCATATGCTGGCGCTGATATTATTGGGCCAAGTGATATGATGGATGGACGTGTAGGAAGTATTAGAAATATTTTAGATAAAAATAAATTTACTAATGTTTCTATTATGAGTTATACCGCAAAATATGCAAGCGCTTTTTATGGCCCTTTTAGAGATGCATTAGATAGTGCGCCAAAATTTGGTGATAAAAAAACCTATCAAATGAATCCCGCAAATGTAACTGAAGCTTTATTAGAAGCAGAATTAGATAGTATTGAAGGTGCAGATTTTTTAATGGTTAAACCTGCATTAAGTTACCTTGATGTAATAAAAACTTTAAAAGATAATTTTACTTTACCAATTGTTGCATATAATGTTAGTGGAGAATATGCTATGGTAAAAGCAGCAGCACAAAAAGGCTGGATAGATGGTGATAAAGTTAGAGACGAAATTTTATTAAGTATTAAAAGGGCTGGCGCATCAGTTATTTTATCATACTTTGCAAAAGAATTTGCTATTTCAATTAAAAAATAATACTTTTATTATAATAAGCTTTTATTAAATGAATTCATTAATAAATACCCTCTATAAAAACAATGTAATAATTAATTACTATGGCTATATAGATACACTAATGCTTAATCAAATTTTAAAAATTACACAAAATAATTTAAGCTACTTTAAAGAGTCTGTAGTGGTAACCAAACGAATATATAATGCTATAAACGAATGTGTAGAAAATATTATAAAACACAATTTTTTTCCGGCAGAAGACATGTTGCACTACAAATCGTTATTATTAATTGTAAAACATAAAGACCATTATCAAATAAATACAATAAATGTAATTAACGAAAATCAAAAAAATAAAATTATACACCAATTTGAAAATGTACTAAATAAAAGTAAAGAAGAATTGAAAGAAATTAAGGCAAACATTATATCAAATAAACAATACTCGGAAGTAGCAACTGCTGGATTAGGACTAGTAGATATGGTAATTAAAACAGACGGATGTAATATTGAATTTAACAACTATCAAAACAATTACTTATTTAATATAAATTTTAAAATAAACTCAAAAGCTAATTAATATATGCAAAAGCTTCATATACAAGGAAACGATATTCAACCCGAAATATTCTTAAATCACCTCGAAAGTAAATTTAGTATTGAAGGCGAAAGTAGGCCCGAAAACCCTTTAAAATTTTACGAACCTGTTTTTAACTGGTTTAATGACTATTTTAAATATGTAAATATTTTAAATGATTTAGATACTACTAAAAACACTATAACAAAAAAATTAAAAATTAATTTAGAATATTTTAACTCAACATCGGCAAAAGTACTGTTTGATTTATTTACACTTTTAAATGAAGTTGGAAATAAAAAATTTAAAGTAATTTTTGAAATTGATTGGTACTACCATGTTGAAGATACTGATATGCTTGATGCTGGAAATGAAATGGAAAAAATGTGTGGCCTAAAATTTAACTATCACCCAAAAATTTAATTGAAAAAATATTTTTTATTAAATCTACTTTGCATTGTTTTTAGTTTAAACGGTCAAACGTTTAAAAATCTTAATATTAAAGATGGTTTACCTTCATCCATAATCTACGATTTAAAATTAGATAAACAAAATAGAATATGGATAGCAACATTTGGCGGCGGCATATCTGTTTATGATGGAAATTCATTTAAAACCATTAACCAGGATAACGGCTTAAATACTGACTTAATTAGATGCTTATATGTTGACACCATTGAAAACAGTATTTATGTTGGTGCGCAAGGGGCTTTAGATTTAATAAAGAAAGATACTATTATTAATTTAAGCAAAGTATATAAAGATACTGTTGCGCCAAATGTAGTTTACTTAAATAAATTTAATAAAAATGAACTTGTTGTTTCAAATCATAATGGCGTGTTTATTTATAAAAACAATCAAGCGATTCCTGTTTTAGAATATGTAAATGTAAGCTCAGTTTACCTTGATAAAAACTTAAATTATTGGTTAGCTGGAAGAAAACATTTAATTGTAAAAACTAAAACTGGTAGTAAACTATTTTTAAAAAAACCAGACAGTACAAATATAGAAGGTTGTTCAGATATTAAAATGTTTGGCGATAATATAATTGTTTCCGCTAAAAACGAACTATACATTTTTAATAATTTTAAATTAGTTAACGTTGTAAAAAATTTACAACAAATTAAATGTATGTTGGTTTGTAACAACCAATTATGGATTGGAACAGTAAAAGGCTTATATATAACTGAAGATTTTAAAACTTTTAAAAAATTAGATAAACAAAATGGCATTCCTGAATATGAAATAAAATGTTTAATAAAAGACAAAAATAACATGGTATGGGTAGGTACAACTACTAATGGCATTTATAAACAATTAAATACAAACATAGAAATTACAAATAGTCAAGCTAAAATACATGCATTCTGTAATTACAATAATCAGTTGTATGGAATTACAAACACTCATGTTGTAAAATTTAATGAAGATTCTAATAAATTTTTACCAATTCATAAACTAGATAAATCCTTAAATTTTTCAGTTACATTTCAGAATGATATAGCAATAGATAATAATAACACTTTTTACATTGTTGCCTCAGAATTAGGCTTTATTAAAATAACTAATGGAAAACAAATACACATAACTCATAAACTTGAAAAAGAAGATAATCCTGCAATCGGTATTTTTATTAAAGATTCTTTAATATATTTTGGTTTTAAAAGAAGTATTTTAGTACACAATACCAAAAACAACAAAACAGATACTTTATTAGAAATTTTATCTAATGGTAAATTTTTTCAGAAATTTATTTCAAAAAATAACACTATTTGGATTACGTATGATAAAGGTTTAATGACAATTAGCCCTGATTATAAAATTAAAACATATACTAAAAACAACATACAAGATTTCCCTAATGGAATGATGAATAAAATTATTTCAGATAAATATAATAACCTATGGTTAGCATCAGACAGAGGACTAAGTGTTTTTAGTAATAATAAGATTTACAATAAATTTAGAAAAAATGGTTTCCCTACAAATGAAATTTCAGATATTCAATTAATTGACAGTCTATTGTACGTAGCAACAAATAAAGGATTAATAGAAGTACAAATAAATAAATCTAATGAAAATTTAAATGAATTTAAAATAATAGATGATCAATATGGCTTACCTGATTATAATTTAACCGATAAAACTATTTATTCTTTCAATAAAAAAATATGGATAAGCGATGAAAATAGCATTATCAAATTTATTCCTACCAAAATAAAAGAATTTAATGCAATTTTATATATTACAGATATTACACAAAACGGATTATCGTTTATTAATAATAATAATAAAAATTACACTAAACAGTACGTTAATACTAACACTGAATTAGTTTTAACGTTTAACCAAAACGATTTTGAAATTAATTTTATTTATATTAATCAACATAATTTATCAAAATTAAATTATAGCTATAGATTACAAGGTTTAAAAAATGATTGGAGTATCCCTTCAGAAAATAATAAAGCAGTATTTACTAACCTTGATGCTGGAAATTATATTTTTGAGTTAAAATTATTAAAAAATAAAAATCAAATTGGCGAAATATTAAAATACAAAATTAAAATTTTACCACCGTTTTATAAAACTTGGTGGTTTTACTTAAGCATTACAATTGTTCTTTTAATTTTAATTTATGCATTTATTAAATGGAGATTATATAATATAGAGCAAAAAAATAAATTACTTTCATACGCTGTTAATATCAGAACTGAAGAGTTAAAGAAAAAATCTATTGAATTAGAAAACTCAAATCTAGAATTAAATAATAAAAATAAACTTATTACTGATAGTCTTGATTATGCAACAAAAATACAAGAAAACATTTTACCAGACAATGATCAAATTAACTCATTAAAACCAATTAAGTTTGAAGTAATTTATTTTCCAAAAGATAAAGTGAGTGGAGATTTTTATTATGTTTATACATTAAATAAATATAAAATTATTTCGGTGATTGATTGTACTGGACATGGGGTTCCTGGAGCGTTACTCACCTTTGCTGTTTATTCTATATTACAAAACATTATTAAATCATTAAATAAATTTATAAGCTGTGAAGAAATATTGAACAAACTTTTACTTGAATTTAATTTACTGTATAAAAAAAATAAACAAAGTGCAGAAAGTTATGCCATTTCTTTACTAATACTTGATACTGAAAATAATTTAGCTCATTTTAATTCTGTTAGTCAGAGTATATTTCATGTTTCAGATAATATTGGTAATGAAATTAAATCATCTACAAGTTTTTTAAATGATGAAAAAAGTGCCAAAGATACAATCATAAATTTTAAAAAAGGAGATAGGTTTTACTTATACAGTGATGGCTATTTTGACCAAAAAAGTGAATTAACTAAAAAAAGACTTTATAAATCCGAATTATTTAAACAAATTAATAACTCCTTAAATTTATCATTACTAGACCAAAAAATGTTTTTATCTAATTATTTTAATGATTATAAAGGTAATTTAGAACAATTAGATGACGTTACTTTTATTTTACTAGAAATTGGCTATTGAAAAATATTGGCATAATATGTATAACTGGTTTTATGGGTTGTGGTAAAACAACCTTTGGAAAAAAATTAGCCAATTATTTAAAAATTGATTTTATAGATTTAGATCATGAAATTGAATTTAATACAAACTTAAGTATTACAGAACTGTTTAATAGTATAGGCGAAATTGAGTTTAGAAAATTAGAAACTAAATTTATTTCGGATTTGTTGTACGTCAAAAAAAATATAGTTATTTCTCTTGGTGGTGGAACTGTATGCTTTAATGATAATATTAAATTAATAAAAAATAATGCTACACTTATTTATCTTAAAATGTCAAATCAAGCTTTATTTTCAAGACTAATTAATTCTAAAACTAACAGGCCATTGATTAAAAATTTAAATGACGCTGAACTTTTAAAATTTATTGAAAACAAATTGAGTGAAAGAGAACTGTATTATAAACAAGCCCATCATACGGTTAATGCCTTAAACATAAAAATAAACGACGTTGCGTCATTTTTTTAATTTAAGCTTTTACCTTCAAAAAAATTAATAGCCTTTTCTATTTCTTTTTTTGTAACCTCAACATCATAAGTACATGATCCTATTCCATTAAGAAGAGCCATTTTAATTTTCCCATTTTTATTTTTTTTATCTTGTATTAAAAATGGACTTAAACCTAAATAATTTAATTTAAGTTGTACATTAATTGTAAATTGAGTAGATAATCCAGTTACAATTTCGTTTAAAGTATTTTTATTAATTAATTTTTTTTGAAATGCAATATTTGATTCAATAATCATTCCTACTACAACCGCATATCCATGTAAAATAATTAAATTGTTTTTTACGAAATACATTTCAATTGCATGTGCAATAGTATGTCCGAAATTTAAAATTTTTCTTACACCTTTTTCATAAGGATCTTTTATTACAATATATTCTTTTAATTCTATCGCTTTTACAATAATTTCGTTTTCTGATAAAGATTTATTAAGCAAATTATTCCAAAAAACTTTATTAAGAATTAACGCTATTTTAAACACTTCAGCCATACCATTCTGAAAATGATCTTTAGGTAATGTTTTTAAAAAAATAGTATTTATAAAGGTTAAATTAGGTTGTGTAATTGTTCCAACACTGTTTTTTAAATTAAAATAATTTATTCCGTTTTTCCCTCCAACACTTGCATCTGTTATTGCTAATAATGAAGTAGGAATATTTATAAAATTTATTCCTCTTTTGTAAATTGATGCTATAAACCCTCCTAAATCGGTAATTACACCTCCACCTAAATTTATAATTAAATCTGATTTATTAAATTCAAGTTCAAATAAAGTTTGTAAAATAAAATTAACCGTTTCAAAATTTTTACTTTCTTCATCAGCTGCAACCTCAATTATTTCGGCTTTTGTTAGTGGTTGTACATTTAAAACTAAAATTGGTAAACAAAATTGCATTGTATTAGTATCACATATAATTACAATTTTATTAAATTTATTTTTTTTTAAATAATTAGATAATGCTTTAAAATTTGTTTGAAATAGTATAGTTGAATCAATTTTCATTTAAAAAATCATGCATTTTTTTACACACTTGTGGTACAAATTCCAAATTTAAAGTATGCCCTGCATTTTTAATTATATCAAATTTAGAATTGTTTATGTTCTTGTGTACCTCTTGTGCTAAATGTATTGGCAGTAGTAAATCTTTTTCGCCTTGTATTATAAGTGTTTTAACAATTATTTTTTTTAATTCTACCCTGTAATCTTCTCTTTCTTTAGTAGCTTGCATTAAATTTAAAATGGCCGTTGAGTTTTGATTTAATTCTTTTCTTCCTTCTTTCATTAATTCAATAGGAATTACAGGATTAGAAAAATAATTTTCGCTTAATACACTTGGCAACATAATATCTAAAAGCAAATTATATCCCCCTATTTTTAAAGCATTCCACCAAGATAATTCAATTGCATTGTAATATGGCGTTTTATGTGCAAAAGTTGCTAAAAGTATTAATTTGTTTAATTTGTTAGGATAGTTTACAGCAAAATGCTGTGCAACTAAACTTCCGTAGGATATTCCACAAATTATTGGTTGATTAATTTTTAAATAATTTAATAATTCAAAAACATCTTTGGCATGTTCATTAAAATTTTTCCATTCAGCATCTTTAGTACTTTGTCCTTGAAATACAAAATCCATCAAAACAATTTTAAAATTCTTCTCAAAAGAAGGAATCATAAAGAACCAAGACAAAGTGCTTTGTGTTAAGCCATTTAAAAATACTATTACATTATTTGAGTTTAACTGCCCCTTTAACTCATAATAAATATTTTGATTTTGTGAATTTGTAAAATTCATTTAAAATGGCACAAATGTAATACCTAGCATAAAATTAAATTTCATACTTGGGTAATGGTCAAATCTATAATATCGTTGGTTAGCAATGTTGTTAAATTGAGCGAAAAAGCTTAACATTTTACTATATCTGTATTCAGCTCCTAAATTAGCATCAACATATCCGTTTAATTGGGTAGGTTTATATGTTGTGGTAAAGGTTTCGTTATCTCTTATTTCACTTAAAGTCCACTGTTTACCTGCAACAAATATATCAGCTTTTATAATTATTTTACTTTCTAAATTATAAATTCCGCTTAGTGTAAAATCAAAATCTGGTTTATGATATGCTCTTGTTAGTGTTTTAGTTTTCCAAATATAATAGTTCCCAGTTCCTACAATAAGAAATTTTTCTCTAAGTTGATATTTTAAACTACCATTTATTGTAATTAGAGTTGCGTTATCGTAAATAGGTGTGAATGAATTTTGTAGAAGGTTTGTCCCTGTATAATTTCTTACAAAGAAATACATACTATCAAAAATATCATAACTTACTTTTGAATCGTAAGTTGTTTTTGAACTTAAGTTACATCTTAAACCAACAAAGCCTTTAATTTTATTGTTTGTGTTTGTATATTTTAATGTGGTATCAATATATGGATTGACACTAGATAAAGATCTAAAACTATTTTTTATTAATCCACCCTCTAACCCTGCATAAGGAATTATAATATTTTCATAAAAATTATAATCTACACTTAATTTTGGATAAAAATAAACTTTAGATTGCCCTTTAAAATTATCTAATGTACCTGTTAAACCAAGTTTTGCATTCCATTTTTTTGTACTTGCAATAAAATTAGGGTTTAAACTCATAATTAAATTATTTAAAGTATCATTACTTTGTTTATGATTATAGTAGTCTGTTAAAAAATTTAAATTAAAATGTTCTCCATTTAAAAACATATCTCCTTTTGCATTTAACTTAAAATTATTTTCTGATTCTCTATGAAGGTTTTGTAAATTATGATACCCTAGTTCTATTGTATGATTAATATGAGCGCTATCAGTATAGTGGCTTTGTAATTTTAAAGTTGGGTTAATAAGTTGATACCTTTGTTTAGTATAATTATTATTTAGTTTATTTACAGATGTATCATAACCATAATATCTTACAACATCTCTATTATACAGAATATTTCCACTAAAAGTATGTTTTTTATAAAATTGTTTAGCGAAAACATTTAAATTATTATTACTCATTCCTCCATAACCTACGTTTTCTAAATGAGCAGTATTAGATAGATGTTTAAAATGTAATCCGTAATTATTTTGTCGAGAACGTGTATTTGCTAAAAATATTTCACCATAAGGCATGTTGTAAATTGGCCCATAGCCAGCTTTTATCAATGCATGATACAATTTTGGTAAAGGCTCGTTTTGAATTTTTGCTGCATTGATTGTTTGTACTTGGTATTTTGGAAATAAGGGTTCGCTAAAAATACCATATTTAATGTTTTGTATTCTTTTAACACTATCTTTAATTTCAGGTAAATCAGAAAATTTAATTGCATCTTTAATAGTAGGATTAAAGGTTGTTGAAGTTGTATATGTATTATCCGTTGATACCGTTTGAGAAAAGGTAAATTTTACAAAGCAAATTAGTAATAATGTTATTAAACAGTTTTTTACTTGTTTTTGTTTGTTTGTATTTAAATTAATATTTATAATATCAATTTGCATTTATTTTGGAGCGTTAGGATTATTATTTTGGTTATTTTGAGAATCTTCAAATAGTTTATCAAACAAATCTTTATCTGAATTGTTATTAGTGTTATTTAATTTTAAATCTGTTTGTTCTACTTTTAAATTTAATGCTTTTTGATTTTCAATTTCATTAATCGAGTTTAATTTTTGTTGTGCTTCATCAATAGCTTCTTGTTTTCCTTTTCCATCAATTATTGTTTGTAAAATAATTTTTGCGTTTGCATTTTCATTTAAAGCAATATAGGCATCAGCTAACAATAACATGCCTTTAGTATTCCAGTAATCATTACTATATGGATAAGAAATTAATTTATTTACTGTTTTATCTACATCTTTATATTCTGCTTTATTATATTGGATTTTACCTATATAATAAAAAGCCTCTGCTCCTGTTGCATTTTTTGCAGTTTTACTAATTTCCTTAAATTCAATTAATGCATCATTTAATCTGTTAGTTTCAAACATAGATTTTGCTTTAATATATTTTGCTTCTGAAATTTGTTGAGGACTAAGTTTTTCAGTACTCATAACTTTATTACATTCTTGTAATGCAATTTCATAATTTAAACTATTAAATGCACTACGCATTGCACCAAGCCTTCCTGCGCTTTTATTAGAAGGTATTTCTGCCACTTCCTGCAATTGCTGAAATAAAGGTAGTGCTTCTGTGTATTTTTTATCTTTAAAGTAAATATAGCTTGCTTTAGTTAAAGCCCCTTCTGTATAAATTGTTCTTGGTTTAGTAATTAAATACAAATAACCAGTTAAAGCTTTTTCAAATAAATTTTTACTGTATGCGCATTCGGCTAAACAAAATTGTGCTTCGTTAATGTATTTACCATTTGGAAACTTAGAAATATAATTTTCCCATTTTGGCATTGCTATATCACAATTTTTTTGATTGTAATAGGCATCATATGCAGAATTATATATTTCTTTTTCGAGTTGGTTTTCTGATAATGGATTACCAACTGATGCGAAATATTTTTCCATTCCTTCTACATCACCCTTTGCTTGAAATATTTTCTTAATTGCCTCTAATACCTCTTTAGCCGCATCACTTTTGGTATCTGTTTGTACAAATTTATCAAAGTATTCAAATGCTTTATCATCTTGTTTTTTATTAAAATAAATATTTCCTAATTGAACATAAGCGTTATTAGTAAAACTTGAATTTGGATAATTTTTTAAAATTTTATTGTAATATGTTATCGCATTTTCATCATCTCTTAAATTTTTAAAATAGGTGTCTGCTATTTCATTTATAGCAGCACTATAATAATTTGAGTTTGGATATCTGCTTTCAATTTTCTTTAACTCATTTATTTTTTCTTTATAATTTTTACTTACTCCTTCGCAAAGTGCCTTTTGATAAATAGCATAATCTACGTCATTTTTATTTGTTACAATTGCGGTTTCATAGTATTCACTTGCTTGTTTAAAATCTGCATTTTTAAAATAACAATCAGCTACTCTAATTGTTGCATCAGCAATTTTAATTTCATCGTATTTATTTTTAGTTAATAAAAATTTCCTAAATGCTACATTTGCATTTGTGTAATCTTCTTTTTCTTTTCTTTGAAAATAAGCATAACCTAAAGCATAATTACTTAAGTCATATTCTTTTAAATTTATTGCGCCATTAAGTACTTGAAAGTTTTTCCATTGTTCAATTGCTGTTGAATAATCTTTCCTTTTGTAAGATATTTCACCTAACCAATATTGTGCTAATGCATTAAGTTGAAAATCTGAATTTTGTTTTAATGATTTTTTAAATTGTTGCTCAGCCTCGTCAATATTATCGTTATTAAAATTTTCAACTCCTTTAAAATAAATTAATTTTTGGTAAGTTACTTTTAAAATTGGGTCTATATTTTCAATACTTTCTATACTCTTAATTGCCATGTCGTAATTTTTTGTAGTAGAATATACGTTTATTAAGTATCTGTAACATTCTTCTTTTTTGGAAGAATTAGGGTACTGTTTTAAATACATTTCAAAAGCTTTAACTGCTTCATTAAATGGTGAAAAATCTAATTCATAACTAATTTTTGCAAAACTAAACAAGGCATCTTCGGTTATTTTTGGGTTTATATTTTTAGTATAAGCGCCCAAATAAGCATTTTTTGCTTTTAACTTATCACCTATTTTAAAATAACAATCTGCTAAATGATACCAGGCATTTTGTGTAAGTGTATCATTACTTTCTAATGATTTTGAAAAATAAGGAATTGCTTTTTCAAATTCGTTTGTTTTATAAAAACAATATGCTAAAGCGTAGTTTCCTTGTGAGTTAAGCCCTGAGCCTAATTCTGTTTTCTTTAAATACACTAAAGCATTATTAAAATCTTTTAAATTAAAATAACTTTCACCAATCATTCTATTAATTTCACCTTCTTTTTGTATGTTGGCACTATCATTTAATAATTTAGGAGCTTCGGTAATTACTTTTTCATATTTGTTTTGGATAAAATAAATTTGTGTGATATAATAAGGTGCAATGCTCCCAAAGGTTTCGTTGCCCACTAAACGGTTAAAACCTGTAAGTGCAGTTTCGTAATTTTTTTCAAAATAGGCTATATGTGAATAATAATAGTTGGCAGGAAACGCATATTTATTATCAATATCTTTTATTTCATAAAAATCTGTTTTAGCTTTTTCAAAATTATTTGTTTCAAAATAACTATACCCTCGTTTAAATTGTAGTTCTGCAATTTCGTCTTTAGTTAAATCTTTTTTATCAACTTTTTCAAAATATTCAATCGTTTCATTTGGTTTTTTCTTCCTAAAATTATTTTTTCCTAAATAAAAATAAGCCATGTTTATTTTTTGGCTTTCAGGATAAAGTTTTATAAATTCTTTTAATTGCCATTCTGCATCTTTATTAAAAAGTTCTATTCCACAAACAGCCGAATAAAAACATGCATTTGATTTTAAAATTCTGTTGGTTGAACTTGAATAATATTCGTTAAAAATATTTTGTGCGCTTGCAAATTGTTTTTTATCAAATAATTCTACTCCATTTTTATACTTAGCCTCTTTGTCTAAAAAAATAGCCGTTTGTTGTGCTTTAGTAACAATACAAACACTTATAATTAAACTAATTAAAATGGTTTTAATTTGATTAAACATTTAAGAGAAAAAAATATAAATTTATTTCATTAAAAGTACTTTTGATTCTTTAATTGAGTTATACATGTAGTAATATGTTATTAACCCGTTAATGTTGATATTGGTTATAATCAACAATTTTATTTTAGTTACAAATATTTAACTTTATAAACTATTATGTCAACATTATTAAATTACAATAACGTTTCTATATTTCAAGATAATAGGGTTGTTGTGAGTAATCTAAATTTTGAACTAAAAAAAGGGGAGTTTGTTTACTTACTTGGAAAAACCGGTAGTGGGAAGAGTAGTTTTTTAAAAACGATTTACGGAGATGTATCAATTAATATTGGAAATGCTGAAGCTTGTGGGTTTAATTTAACAAATTTAAAACGAAATGAAATTCCATATTTAAGACGAAAATTAGGAATTGTTTTTCAAGATTTTCAACTACTAAATGATAGAAGTGTTTACAACAATTTATTGTTTGTAATGAAAGCCACCGGTTGGAAGGACACTGTTAAAATAAAAGCTCGAATTTTAGATGTATTAAAAAAAGTAAATTTAGAGGGCAAAGAAAACAAAAAACCGCATGAATTAAGTGGAGGCGAACAACAACGTGTAAGTATTGCTAGAGCTTTAATTAATGACCCTGAATTAATATTAGCCGATGAACCAACTGGAAACCTTGATCCTGAAACAAGCGAAGAAATTTTTAAACTATTAAAAAATATTAGTGAAACGGGATGTGCTGTTCTCTTTGCAACGCATGATATGCTAATATATAATCCCCAAAAAGGAAGAACCTTAAATTTTGAAAATGGTAAAGTAATTGAAGTTTCAACTAACTAATTACTTTTCTTCAGCTTTATGCTCTGGCCTCATTTGAGGAAAAAACAAAACTTCTTGTATTGCAGCATTATTCGTTAACATCATTGTTAATCTATCTATTCCAATTCCGATACCAGCAGTTGGTGGCATTCCATATTCTAATGCTCTTAAAAAATCATGGTCAATAAACATGGCTTCGTCATCACCACGTTCTTGTAATTTTAATTGTTCTTCAAAACGCTCACGTTGGTCTATTGGATCATTTAATTCGCTATAGGCATTTGCAATTTCTTTTCCGTTCACCATTAATTCAAAACGCTCTACTAATCCTGCATTAGTACGGTGTTTTTTAGTAAGCGGACTCATTTCAACAGGATAATCAATTATAAATGTTGGTTGTATATAATTAGCTTCGCACTTTGCTCCAAAAATTTCATCAATTAATTTACCTTTACCCATGCTTGCTTCAACATGTATGTTTAACTCTTTACATACTTTTCTTAAACCTTCTTCATCTAAATTAGAAATATCAAAACCTGTATGTTCTTTAATGGCATCATACATTGTAACGCGTTTAAATGGGGCAGCAAAGTCAATTTCTTTATCGCCAACAGTAACAATAGTTTTGCCGTACAAATCCAAAACTACTTTTTCTAATAATTCTTCGGAAAATTTCATCATCCAGTTGTAATCTTTATATGCAACATAAAACTCAAGCACAGTAAATTCTGGATTATGTGTTCTGTCCATCCCTTCGTTCCTAAAATCTTTTGCAAATTCATACACACCATCAAATCCACCAACAATTAATCTTTTTAAATAAAGTTCGTTAGCAATTCTTAAGTATAAAGGTATATTTAATGCGTTATGATGTGTTATAAATGGCCTAGCGGTTGCGCCACCAGGAATACTTTGCAAAATTGGTGTTTCTACCTCAAGCAAACCTGCATTATTTAAAGTGTTACGGATTGAGTTAACAATTTGAGTACGTTTTTTAAATGTATCGCGTACTTGAGGGTTAATTATTAAATCAACATACCTTTGGCGGTATCTAAATTCAGGGTCGCTAACCTCATCAAATGAATTTCCATTATCATCTGTTTTTACAATTGGTAAAGGTTTTAACGCTTTACTTAAAATTTTAAAACTGGTTGTATGTATGCTTATTTCTCCTGTTTTGGTTGTAAAAACATATCCTTCAATGCCAATTATATCACCAATATCTGTTAGTTTTTTCCAAACAACATCATATAATGATTTATCATCGGTTGGGCAAATATCATCTTTTCTAATATAAATTTGAATTCGAGCGGTAGAATCTTGTATTACAGCAAAACAAGCCTTTCCCATATCTCTTATACTCATTACACGACCAGCAATACTTATATCCTTATAATTAAGTTTATCTCTTTCGTAATTTTCTTTAATATCTAAAGCGGTTACATTAATCTTAAACTCATCTGCCGGATATGGATTTATTCCTAATTGTTGTAATTCAATTAATTTTTGACGACGTAATAATTCTTGTTCGCTTAATTGTTGACTCATTTCTGTTTTTTTTGGTTTACAAAGGTACTAATAATAATCTGAGTTTACGAAGCGACTATGACAATTTAATGACAATAATAATAGAAAAAAATCTGATTTTTGTAACTGGTTTTGAACTATTTAAAAATATTAGCTTTTACTCACAAAAATTTACCAATAGAGTTAATTGGTAAACTTCAGTTATGCGAAAAAGAGCAATTAGATACGCTTAATAAACTAAAAGAACAGTTTAACTTAAAAGAAATTTTATATTTAAACACATGTAACAGAGTAGAGCTAATTTTAGTATCTAACCAATCGCAAATTAAACTATCTGAAATCATTTATACAATTAATAACACTTTAAGTAGTACTGAAGTTAATTTAATTGAATCAGCTTGCGAAATTTATACCGGAAACAATGCTGTAACACATATTTTTAAAGTTGCTTCATCATTAGAGAGTTTAGTTGTTGGCGAAAGAGAAATTATTACACAGGTTAGAAAAGCTTATGAGTTTTGTAATTTTAATGGATTAACGGGTGATTTTATTAGGTTATTAATAAAACAAACTATTGAAACTGCTAAACAAATTTATACTCAAACTAATATTGCTAAAAACCCAGTATCAATTGTTTCATTAGCTTACCGTACACTTTTAAAAAACGGTATAAAAAACAATGCGCGTTTAGTTTTTGTTGGTAGTGGCGAAACTAACACATTAATGGCAACTTATCTTAAAAAACATTCATTTGAAAATAATGTTGTTTTTAACAGAACACTAAGTAATGCAAATAAACTCGCAAGTAAAACAGGCGGCAAAGCTTATAGCTTAAATGAATTAAAAAATTACAAAAACGGATTTGATGTACTTATAATTTGTACCGCTTGTACTACTCCATTAATTACTGCTGAAATTTACTCATCAATTTTAAATAATGATACTTCCAAAAAAATAATAATAGACTTAGGAGTGCCAGCTAATGTGAGTAAAGAAGTAATTGAAAACAACACTATTAATTACATAGATATTAATTCCTTAAAACAAAAAGCTGAACTTAATTTAAGTTTAAGACAAAACGAAATAATTAAATGCGATGAAATAATACAAAATAAGCTAGAAGAGTTTATTTTATTATATAAAGAACGAAATATTGAATTAGCCTTTAGCGAATTACCTAAACAAATTAAAGAAATTAAAGAATTAGCCTTTAATGAAGTATTTAGTAGGGATATTAATGAATTAGATTCAAAAGGAAAAGAAGTTTTAGAAAAAGTTGTACTTTATATTGAAAAAAAATATAATGCCGTTACATTTAAAACCGCTAAAGAACTTTTATTAAATCAACATAAAAACAATTAAACTCACTCGCCTCCACTAAAATATTTTTATTTTTAACTGAATTAATCTGGGAAATAAAATAATTTTTTATAAAAATTAATTAGTTTTATACAAAAATGAAATTTCGATTACTTAAATTTTTATTGGTATTTTTTATGTTTAAAACCAACACGTTTTTTACACAAAACGATACAACTAAACTGTATATTAAATGCAACACATGGGATTGCTTAGAAAAAAACAAAAATTCATATGCAGAAATTACCGGTATATTTAAAAAATACAGTCCTAACCAACAAGGTAAAGGAGCTAATATTATGTATTGGGATTGGGAATTGTTGATGAGCGATGGTTATGCCGTACCAATTAGTACTTCAAATAAAAAAATTAATTATTTGAATTTTAATGGCAAAAACGTTTGTTTAAAAGGTTTTATTTACAATGGTATAATTATAAAAAGTAGTTCGCCAAATGGGCAACAAGCAACGGGATTTAGGCTAGACCCTATTGAAATAATTTTAATTAAAAAATAATTTTACTTTACATTATTATAGGCTTTTTCAATAAATGCTTTGGTTTCACTTATTGCTGCTAAATCAGATTCATTTTTTGCTTTAGCATTTGCTTCTTTATCTTTCCAGATATTTAATAAATCTTTTAAAGCTTTTACCGCACCCATTTTAGTAAACTTTCCGCCACCTTTAGCAACAGATTCAAAATCTTGTGCTGCATCGTGCGCTGCTTTAGGCGTAATAAATTTTTTAGATGCTTTATTGTATGAGGCTAAATAACTTAACATATCAAACCCTGGAATGTATTTAAACCCATTTCTAAAGAAATGGATTTGATTATCGTTAGGGTTTGATGCGTAAATTGAAGCAATTGTATTTAAAACACGTGCACTGTATTCGTTTTCAAAAGCTTTTGCTTTTTCCACTGCAAGTTTAGGATCTTTTTTGTTTATTCCATGTAAGCCTTCAATTAAAACAGAATAACTGTTAGAGTTTAAGGCTTTAATATTAATGGCTTGAACATCTTCATCTGCATTAAATAATTCGTTTAAAATGCTTAATGCATCTGCTTTAACAAGGGTTTTAGTGTCGTTATTAAAAGTATTAATTAAACTATTTTTTAATTCAGCTTTATCGCTAATTGTTTTTAATCTATTTAGAGCAAAACTTCTTAACTCATGAAATTTATCATTATTAGCAGCTTCTTTAAATACCACTTTTACTTCATCATTTCCTAAATTTTTTTCTAACCCTTTTAACGCTTCTATTCTATCTCCATATAACATTCCTGTTTTATATTGTGCAATTAATTCATCTGTAGTTTTTTCAAAATCAATATCAGCTAATAAACTTCTTTCGCCATCAATATTTACCCATTGTGGTTTACCATTACAAGCTAAGATAAAAGTTTCTTTTTCATTTCTCATCCAAACTCTTGTACGTTGTTTATTCCCATTAACATAAACATCAACATCTAAAGGCATGATATATAAAGGTGTTGTTTTAAAATTTTGTTTTTGTGTAATGTTTAAGGTTATTGTGTTGTTTTCTGCGTTATAGTTTTTAGTTACAAGTAATTTAGGGCGACCAGAAGCTAAAAACCATTCGTTAAAAAACCAGTTTAAATCTTGGCCTGTAGTTTCTTCAAAAGCTAAACGTAAGTGATGAATTTCTGCAGGTTTAAATTTGTTAGTAGATAAATAATTTTTTAAGCCTGCAAAAAAGGCATCGTCACCTAAAACTTTACGTAACATGTGTAATACTTGTCCTCCTTTGGCATAGCTAAAGGCATCAAACATATCTTCTTTATTATCGTATTTAAAACGCACTAAGTGAACTTCTTTATGCTCAGATGATCCAATGTATGATCGGCGACTACCTAAATGGTGGTAATCAGCGGCATCTCTTCCTTCTTTATGTTCAATCCATAAATATTCTCCATAAGTTGCAAAACTTTCGTTTAATGGCAAATTACTCCAGCTTTCACAAGTTACATAATCGCCAAACCATTGGTGAAAAAGTTCGTGCGCAATGGTTGAAGCTCCTTTTTTATAATCAATAGTATCACGAGTGGTTTGGTATGCAACAAAATCGCCATGTAAAGTAGCACTTGTGTTTTCCATTGCGCCGCTTACATAATCACGCACACTAATTTGTGCATATTTTTGCCAAGGATAATCAACACCGGTAATTTTACTGTAAAACTCTATCATCTCTTTAGTATCACCAAAAATAGCTTTAGCGTGAGGTTCGTATTCTTTTTCTACGTAATAACTTATTTCTTTCCCTTTCCAAGGTTGGTCAACTACTTTTTTAAACTCACCAACACCCATCATAAATAAATAAGGCGCATGGGGCAAATCCATTTTCCAATAATCTGTTTTTGTACCATCATTATTTTTACGTGTGCTCACTAACAAACCGTTAGATAACGTGGTTAAATTATCTTTAACTGTCATGTAAATTTCTTGTGTAGTTTTTTGGTTAGGACTATCAATTGTAGGGAACCAAGCTGAACTTGCTTGGGTTTCTCCTTGTGTCCATATTTGAGGCATTTTTAAATAATCATCGCCCTTAGGATTAACAAAATACAATCCTTTATCACTCATTATAGCATTGCTTCCTCCACTAACTAATTCGTTAGGTTTTGCAATATAATCAATATAAATAGTGTACTGTTCGTTTTTAGTATATTCTTTATCTAACGTAATTTTTAAACTGTCGTTTTCGTATTTATAAACTAATTTTTTTGTGTTAACAGCGCTTGTGTTTGTTTTTGGAGAATTACTTGATGTGTTATTAATAATGCCAAGATCTTTTATTTCCATTCCACGAGCATCTAAAAATAATTTATTAGTAGAATAAAAATGTGGTTTTAATGTAATAAAGGCTTTGCCATATAAATAACTTTTATTCCAATCAAAACTAACTTCTAGTTTTGTATGAATTAAATCGTTTAAAATGGTGTTACTTGCTCTATATTCTTCTTGAACAGCAGGAGTAGTTTTTGAAGAAACAGTAATAGTATCCATTTGGATGTGAATTTCTGGAGTTTCGGTATTTGTTGTAACCGCTTTATTGGAAGATGTATTTTGTGTTACATTTTCAGATGAGTTTTGTGTTTTTTTAGTTGACTTGCAAGCGTAAATTGCTACTACTGCTATTAAAGGAAAAATTAAATGTTTTTTCATAAAGCGATAAAATTAATATTTTATTTACATTACAGCATTTTTAAACCACTAAAAAAAGTGAATTTTTAATTTTGAGATAAGTTTTTCTCCTAAAAAATTTAGCTTAATTCGAACTGCATTTTATTTAATTTTTGATAAAAGCCATCTTGCAATTTCATTAAATCGTTATGCGTGCCATTTTCTTTTATTTCACCTTTTTGCAATACCACAATTCTATCTGCATTACGAATAGTTGCTAAACGGTGAGCTATAACAATACTTGTACGCCCTTTCATTAATTTATCTAAAGCTTCTTGTACTAATTTTTCGCTTTCGCTATCTAAACTACTAGTTGCTTCATCTAAAATTAAAATACTTGGGTTTTTAAGAACTGCCCTTGCAATTGCTATGCGCTGTCTTTGTCCGCCTGAGAGTTGAATCCCTCTTTCGCCAACTAAGGTGTTAAATTTATCGGGAAAAGCATTAATAAAATCTAAAGCATTTGCTTGTTTAGCAGCCTCTATAATATCATCGTCGGTTGCATTTGGTTTACCATACCCAATATTTTCTTTAATACTTCCAGAAAATAATACAACATCTTGTGGCACTAATGCTATTAATTCTCTTAGTTCGGTTAAATCAAAATTTTGTGTGCTTTTATTGTTAATTTTAATTAAGCCGTTTAAAGGATCGTAAAAACGTAATAATAGAGATGCAATTGTGCTTTTGCCAGAGCCACTACTCCCCACTAAAGCAACTGTTTCGCCAGGGTTTGCGATAAAACTTACACTTTTTAAAACTGAAAAATCTGGGCGGGTTGGGTAATTAAAACTTACGTTTTGAAACTCAATTTTAGAAGGCTGATGAGATTTTAATTGATTTTGGTAGGCTAAATTAATTTTTTCAATTTCACCATCAATTATTTCAAAAACTCTATCTGTAGCGCCAAGTGCTTTTTGAATACCAGCAATTTGCTCAGGTAAGCCCCCTAAAGATGCGCTAACAAATAATGACAACATCATAAATTCGCCAAACTCTTCTGCTGTTATTTGGCCATTTATTTTAGCTTCAATCATTTTAAATAAAATAAAAAACACAGTTCCAAAAATAAACGTAACAACAAACGTAAAAAATACACCTCTAAACAATCCGTATTTTAAGCCAATATTCTTTATTTGTTGGGTTTTTGATTCAAAGCGGTTAATTTCTTTGGTTTCGCTTGTGTAAGTTTTAACATTTGTGATGCCCGTTAAAGCCTCTGCAACAATAACATTAGCTTCGGCTATTTTATCTTGTAAATCTTTAGAGTATTTTCGAATTTTTTTGGCAAACAAAATAGCAAATAAGGTTAGTGGAGGGATAATAATAATAAACCATTTAGCAATAAACCAATCTATTTTTATCATAATTAATATAAGGCCGCCAATACCAACAATAGATTGCCTTATAATTTCAGCAATATTAACGGTAAATGCATCTGAAATTACATTTATATCTGTTGCAATTCGGCTACTTAATTCAGCTGATTGATTTTTAGTAAAAAAACTCATTGGCATTTGTATTAACCTACTAAAAGTATCGTTTCTTAAACCTTGTAAAATATTTTCGGTTACTTGAGCAAAAAAATAAACTCTTAAAAAGCTTATTATACCTTGTGCCCCTAAAATTAGAAGTAATACCCCTCCTACGCTTAGTAATTTAGAAATTTTATCTTCAATTGAACCGGCATTATCGCCAAACATACCTAATAATGAGCCCGATTTCATTGGAAAAAACAAACCTATGCCCGCTGAAGCAACAAGAAACAGCATTCCTAAAAAAAACTTATACTTTTGGCGTTTGAGATAATTAAATAAGCGAAATGATTTTTTAAAATTTGTCCAATTTAATTTAGCTTTAACTAATTCATCTGTATTTGAATTTCTTTGGTGTTGTTTAGCCATAAGGAAGTAAAATTAATAGTATTTTATGTGTTTTATATCATAAAAAAACGTAAACTGAACTAAAATTGGAAAATAATACTGATTAATTTGGCGGTTTAGCAAAAAGTGGTTATATTTGCAGTCCAAAATTTAAAAGATATTAACATTTAATAGATAAGAAAAATGAAACGTACCTTTCAACCCTCGCAACGCAAACGTAAAAACAAACATGGTTTTAGAGAGCGTATGGCTACACCAAATGGGCGTAGAGTATTAGCAGCACGCAGAGCGCGTGGACGTAAAAAATTAACAGTAAGTAGCGAAAAAACGCATAAATAATATTTTTTTCATAGGTAAAAAAGCCGTTAACTGTATAGTTGCGGCTTTTTTGATTTTATATATTTAAATATAATTACTTTCTTAATTTTTTTAATAGAGAATAATTTTCTTTTAAAATTTTGTTTTGCTGTTCTAATAAAGCATAATACAATTCTTTATAATCAACTTCATCTTCTTTTATAAAAACATGCTCTTTTAAAATTTTGGCATTGCCTTTTAGTTCGTCAAGTATATTTACGTTAATTATTTTACCTATTTCATAAAGTAACTCTAAATTAATTTTCTTTTTGCTAAACAAATTGTAAAAATGCTGCCTTGTATAGCCTACACGCACGGCAATTTTTGTAATTGGATAGCCACTGTTTCTTATTGCCTTTGCTAATACCTCGCCATGATGTTTTGACATTTATGACAAATAAATAACAGAATAAGTAAATTTTATTTTACGTTTTACTTTACATTTATGTAAATTTTTATATATTTGATTAAAAATTTGAATTATGAAAAAAATTATACTATTTGTGTTCTTTCATCTCCTTATGGTAATTTTAACTGAAGCACAGTCTAATTTATCAATTTGTAAAGGTTTACCTAATGATAGTACTATAAGTGTACTTGCTAATCCACTTTGTTCTCCAACCTCTACAACTTACATTAACAAGTACAGGTTACAACAAACATACATTCCAACCTCCAACACAGCATTAATAACTTTAAACATCACATTGCATGTATTTACATATGATGATGGTACTGCGGCGCCTGGTTTATTTTCGAGCGATACGAGTTCTATTGGGAACCCAGCATTATTACAAAACTACATATCATGGCTAACAAATGATGTAGGTGAACGTTATTCATCACAAAGAAATGCAAATTACGAGCCTACTTTTATGATAAATCAAATTACAGATTCAAAATTTAGATATGTTGTATCCCACATTTATTATTATCCAATTTCTGCAATTCATAGCAATACAAATACAAGTGCTTACACTTGTTTAAATTACATAAATACAAATTATCCAGATAGATTAAAAGAAGGATTGCCTATACTGTTTAATAATTCAAATTCATTTGGTTTTCAATCTTTTTATAACGGTTTACCTTTTGTAGCCGCTGGCGTTAACTACTATGATTTAACTCACTTTAAAAATCATTTGTTGCATGAAATTGGTCATGCTTTAGGCTGGGGTCATACTTATCAAGATTTTTCACCCTCAGCTTCATGTTATAATTACGGGGCTGATTGGACATCAACACAATATAATGCTCCTTACGGTAGTATAGATTTTTTTAGAGATGTTTTTGCGCCAGGACAAAGTTATTGTTATTTTAAACAAAGTGCACCCCCACCAATATGTCAAACTTATGTTTCTGCTAATTCTAACAACACGTGCTTATCTTGTTACGAAGTGCCAAACACTGGGTTAAGTTTTGAAAGTAATAACGTGATGGGAGGTTCGCAGTTTTACCCTGCCACATGGTGGTCTCCACTACAAATGGGGAGGAGAATTAGATCTATGAGGTTAAATGCTATAAGAACTTTTGCAAAAGATACACCAAGCGACCATGTTAATACATGGAATATTACTACTAATGAAACCTGGGATTTTGATATACAATTATACGAAGATATTGTTATTAAATCTGGCAACACCTTAAACATTACCTGTAAAGTAAATATGGCTACCGATGGCCGAATTATAGTTGAAAAAGGCGCAAAACTAATTATTGATGGCGGCGAAATTACAACTTGGAGTAAACAAAATATTTGGGATGGTATTTACATTGAAGGAAGTGGAAATGGCACGCCACAAAATTTAACTTACCAAGGCCAATTAGAAGTTAAAAATGGTGGTACTATTACAAATGCAAATGTAGCTGTAAATACGTTTATAAAAGATGCTTATGGTAATATAAACTGGGCAACAACCGGCGGTATGATTTTTTGTGATAATGCAAATTTTATTAATAACGTAAAAGATGTGCAGTTTATGTATTACCATGGCCTTGCAATAAACAATAATGTTTGCATTTTTAAAAACACTAATTTTAAAATTACAGGACCTTTAAAAAACAATGCATTACCCGACAGTAGAGTTAGTTTATACGAAGTTAATGGCGTTAAATTTTTAGGTTGCAACTTTGAAAACACAACCGGCAGCACTATTGCCTCGCCAAATTATGGCATTAATAGTATAGACGCTATTTATACCGTTGATAAATTAAACACTACAAACACAACTATTAAAGGCTTTGCCACAGGTATAAGAGTAGAGAATACGAATCCGCTAAAATTGATTACTGTTAAAAACACGAATTTTGAGGACAACCTTGATAATGGAATTTATATTAATAATACAAACAACATTATTTT
>CAZAPH010000001.1:0-6400 GCA_964487105.1 uncultured Akkermansia sp. | reverse complement strand
ACAACTCTTTTAAAATGCCGAGTCAAGTTAGTACTAATCCAAACCCTTTACCTGTGTTTAGTAACGGAGTTTATTTAAATAACTGCAAGTACTACAATGTGAGAAATAATAATTTTACAAGAAATCTAAGTTTACCGCAAGTGTATCAAAGTGTTGGTATAACTGCGCATAATAGTCAAAATGGCGGGCACCACATTTATAACAATAAATATAATTCCTTAGATATTGGTATTCTTGCATTAGCTAATAATAGTGGCTATTCAAATTCTTTAGATGGATTGTTAATGAATTGCAATGATTTTACTGGCTTAACAAATGTATATGATATTGCTATTGTTGAAGATCAGGTAAATATTACCAACTATTCCAATTTTCCTTCTGTAAAAGTTGTACAAGGTCTTGCAACTGGTCTTGCAAATAATTATGTAAGGAACAGATACGGCGCACCATTTTTAGCCAGTAACAGCGAGACCCAATTTTACATTACGAATGTTGGGAAAAGTTATTTACATGGCTCTAATCCCAATTCATTTTGCCTACCGCTACCACAGCCACAATTTAGTGATCCATTGCTATTAGTTACAGCAGGAACTTTTTCATTTAGCAGTATTCAATGTCCAAATGATCAATTTGGATCTTCAAATCCTTGTGCCGCTTGCCCTATTATTTCTAACTTAAATTCTGCTATATCAGAATCACAAATTAATTATAATGCTGCCTTGTATAGTTATACCAATAGCATTGATGGTGGTAATACTGCTACCCTAGTTGCAACTGTTAATAGCAACATGAGTAATGGTAACCTTAAAAATTTATTACAAAATAACAGCCCTTATTTAAGCGATACGGTATTAATTACCTATTTTAATAAAAAAGGCGTACCACCTGGGCATATAAAAGAAATACATAGCTTAAACGCACCTGTTAGTACAGAAGTATGGCAAACTATACAAAGTTTAAATTTACCAAATGGTATCCGAAATCAAATCAATGCCCTGCAAAATCAAAATAAATTTAGTAGCAGGGATTTGTTTTATGCTCAGGTTTCTCAAGCTCATGCCAGATTGCAAGGATCAGTCTCTAATAAAATTAATTATTTTGCAACAGATACATTACCTTTAAGTATTGATAGTCTTATTTCGACATTAAGCAACAATAGAGGCAATATGGATAACGCTAAAGAACAATTGTTTTTTGCGTATTTAAACAATGAAGATTACACTAACGCAAACAAAACGGCTTTAGATATAGAAGTAACACAAAATGCTGTTTTAGGAGCATACCTAAAAAAACTCATCGGCCTTCACACAAATGCAAGAAAAGTAGATGAGATTTTAGGTTCAGAATCAAATATTTCCTATTTTAATCTTATTGCACAAAGCAAGGATATTTTTGCAAGTGCAGGCGCCAAATCTTTACTTAAAATGTTTAAAGGGGTAAGTTACTTCGAGCCAAGATTTTTACCTCAAAATAGTGCAATTGGTAGTCGAATAGTTCCAAATTTTTTAAACGAAAATGAAAAGCCAATGCAAGCAATAGGCGTATTTCCTAATCCAACCAACAATAATTTAATGATTGTAATAAACAATAATTATGAAACATCAAACGTTGTGATTATATTAACAGATGCGATTGGGAGAAAAGTTGCTGAGAAAAACTTAAATAATGCTTCGTCTTGTGAGTTGAATTTAAAAGGCTTACAAAGTGGTATTTATTTATTAAATGTGTATAATGCAGATAAGTTAATTCAAACAACCAAGGTTGTTAAATTAGATTAATTTTAAGAATTTAAATTTATAGTATAAAAATTGTTATAATTAAAAAAAATGATTAACTTAGTGTATGGATAGGCTTAAAATATTTTTCTATTTAGCTTTAACAGTTGTCTCTTTGAATATTTTGGTGGCTCAAGGCGGCTTTATAAGATCTATTCATTTACCTGGGGCTAAGTTACAAGTGAGCCATTCGGTTTTGCAATTACCCAACGGCCATTATTTACATGTAGGGCTTACTATAGATACTATTGGGAATTCTCAGGTACAAAGGCTTTGTGTAATGGCCTTAAACTCCATAGGTCAAATAATTTGGATAAAGAAATATGGAAACCTCAACAAAACTTATCTTGATAACATAAGTAAAACAAATTGGGTTAAATGTTACAATAATAATTTTTATTACCATACAAATATATATGAAAATGGTATTTCAAAAGGTGCAGTAATTAAATTTGACTCTAACGGAGATACGATCTGGCAAAAAAGATATTTAAGTCATAACAGTGAAGCTATTGTTATAAATGCAATAACAAAGACCTATGACAACGGATTTCTATTGGCGGGAAGTATATCTGACCAACAAACAAATACCAGATTGTTAATAATTAAAATAAATACATTAGGTAATGAGCTTTGGCGACAAGTTATCAATAAATCAAGTGCAAATGGACCAAATTATCAAACACCAGATCAAATAGTGCAAGATAGTCTTTCAAAAAAAATAATTTTAGTTGGCGACCAATATATTGGGAATAGCACATCATGGTTTAGTCATCCAAACATAGTGATAACTGATAGTCTCGGAAATTTTCTAGAAAGAAGATCATATCCAAATACATACACAAGGGGCATTTTATCGGATATCATTCAAACAAAAGATGGAAATTTTGTTGCAGTTGGATGCACTTCTTCTGAAATGTCTGGAACTGATGAATTACGATATGGATATACAGTTAAATTTGAATTAAATACACCAATGCCGATTTGGCAAAAAACCTATATGGATGAAAAAAGTATAATTAATATTTACACAAGCATTATCGAAAAAAAGAATGGCGATTTAGTTTTAGCAGGTACACAGGACACCAGTTATTTAAAGGGTATTGCTATACGTAACATGGGTAAAATTACTTGGCTAACCTCTACTGGAGAATTTATAAAAAAACGATACTATAACTACATACCTTCTAACTCTTCTGGCATCTTCACCGACAATTTATATGCATTTAATACCACAAATGACAATGGGTTCATTAGCTGTTATTATGATCAAGGCGGGGGTCAATTACAGCGTAAATTTTTTATTGTAAAATACGATAGCCTGGGTTGCGATACCACAGCAGCTTATTGCGCTACTGTTGGGTTTAAAAATCAAAGCTACCAAGCTATAGATGTTAGTATTTACCCACAACCTGCAAAGCAATTTATAAATTTACAAAGCACCTTGTTTGCCAATAAAAAATCGCAGGTTTATATTAGCAATGCCATTGGCCAAATTTGTTATAATGCAAGTGTGCAATTTAACAATGGCAACACACAATTAAACCTTGCCAATTTACCCAAAGGCATTTATTTTTTAAAATTGGTTGATGAGGATTTAAGAAGCTTTACCAGTAAAATTGTGTTGGAGTAATTTCTAAAATAAATTTTAAAAAAGCTGCTTTTTAAAAAAGCAGTTAACAACACCTATCCTTTTTGTTTTTTTAATGTTTTATTTTTTGTTTTTCTTTAATCTGTTTAAATAACTTTTAAATAAAGCATTTACAGTTTCAAATTCTTCTCTGTAAAAAACACCTATGCCTTGGCTATAAGGCCCGCCCAAGGTTGTTAATTGTGTATTATCATTAGTTCTGTTAAATCCTTTAATTCTGTACCTTCCATCTTCATTTAATTTATATTCAACCGTTACGTCTCCAATTAGGTTACTACGCGATGTTGAGTTATTATTAACTCCAAAATTACCATCAACCGTAACACGGTTATTTAAAAATTGTTTACTTAGCGCTAAATCAACCGCTTGCCCTGTTACTGCATTGCCCGTTCGGTAATTTAAGCCTAATTGTAAATCTTTAATGCCTGTTAAATTTCCAACAGTACTATTTAAAAAATTACTTAAATTATTACTTAACATTTCGCTTCCTGTAGATGCCGCTGCATTACCAGCATTTGTAACACCACCTCCTCCACTAAATACTGCTGGTGTTACAAAGCTTCTAAATAATAAAAAAGAAAAAACTTGTCTGTTTAATTCAACTTCATCAGATAAAACGTTGTTAATTCTTGAAACTGTAGAAGCGTCTAATGTTGGAAAATCTATTTTAAAATTTATTGATGGCTCTAGTAATTTATTTCCAATTAATAATTGGCAATCTACTGCGTAACGGCCTTTGTCTTCTGTATTATTAAGCAAAGGAGCAACTGCTGCTTTTTGTTTATAACTGGTTACAACATCTATTTGTGCGTTTAGTGGGTCGCCACTCCAAGATATTACACTACCGGGTTCAATTTCAAATTTTTTATTTATAACATTTTCTAAAGTGAAATTATAATGCCCATTTGTAAAAAAGTAATCTCCCGTCATATCAAATTTACCAAGTGTACTAATTTTTAAATTTAAATTGCCACTTCCTTGTGCTGTAATTACATCGCCTGTTTTTTGATCTAAAATAATTTTGGCTTGCATATCGGGTGTTGCTGTAATATTCATATCTAAATCAAACCCGCTTATTTTTTCTTGAATTAGTTTAACTGTATCTTTTTTTACAAATCTTATAAAATCGCTATTTTCAATCTCTTCAGGGCCATCAAGTGGTAAAATAAATTTTGAATTTTTAGTAGATTCGTAACTCACTAACATGTGTAAATTATTTAAAAAACCATAAATATCAACATGTCCTGTACCATATAATTTACCATAAAATGTTTTGTTTTGTTTTTCGGTTGTATTTAAAACTAACATTTTATTGTAATTTACTGAATAATCTAACTGCATTTTTGAAAATTTATCGTGAAAAAGGTTTCCATTAAGTGTGCCTTGTGGTGCAGCTTTTAATCCTTTTTCGCTCATTAATAAATCTATAAAACGAATTTGATCTGGATTAATTTCAATATCGCCAGTAATGTTATAAACTACATTAGTATAATCAACTTTAATTTCGCTTTTAAACAGTTGTAATTTTCCATCAATTTTTACGTTACTTGCATTGCCATGTATTTTGCCTTTACCTTTTACATAACCATGATTAATTGTGAGTATTCCCTCTAAATAAGGGTTTACTAAATTTAAATTTGCAGGGCTAGCTGTAAAATCTATGTCTATACTTTCTGCTCTATTATCAAAATAATAATTACCATTAAAAGAAATGTTTTTTTGTTCGTTTCCAAACAAATCTTCGTTACCTAAACTTGTATAACCATCTAAATTTAATGTTTTATTTTGTGGACTATATTTTGATTTTATTGATAATACACCCAAAGCATTTTTATTTATTACAAATTTTTCAAAATTAATATTACCATCAGCGGCTAATTGATTATCTATGAGTTGAAATTCCATATCGCCACTTAATATTCCTTTAACATCTAACTTATACTCGTTTAATAAGGGTTGAAATTGTTCCATATTAACATTACTAAAATTTACAACCAACATGTTTTTACTATTGTTTTGTAACGTACCAGCAATACCAATACTTTGAGTTTTATTTTTAAAAATAAGAGGATTAATAAAATATGAACCATTTGTATTAAATACTGAAGGGTTAGATTTTACAAGAGTCCAAGCGCTATCTTTAACGGTTAAATTAATTGTATCGTGTAACAAATAAATAGATTGTTTGTTGAATAATAATTGCCCGGCAAATTCACCTTTATTGTTTGGTTGAGTTAAATTATCCCATTCAAAATTGTATTTAGTGTTTTTATCACGTGAATGAATACAGAAATTATAATTTTGGATATTAATACTATCGGTTAACGAAATAGAATTACCATTTAAAACACCGGTAATAATATTACCATCTGAGTTAACTTTAAGTGTTGGGTTAACTATTTTTATAGTTGTATAATCAATTTGTTTGCTGTTAAAATCAAAGCTTAATTTGTTGTTTTTGGCTGCAAAATAACCTAACAGTTTAGTGCCTTGAGCAACCATTAGCTCAGGGATAAAGAGTTCTTTAATAGTTGTAAAATTTTTAATTAAAACATTAAACTCCACACTATCTGAATGTATTTTAGACGAAGTGTTTTTAAAAAACGTTGGATAATAATTACTTAAATATTGATTTATAGAGTTTGATAAAGTTGATAAATTAAATTTACCTTTTAAGGTAGTGTTAAGATATGCCGACGTGAGTTTAATGTTTTTTTCGGGTTGTTGTTGATTTAAGTTTAAGTTAAAACTAGAGAGTTTATAGGTTTTAGTATTTGTTTTATATTTTGTATCGTCAAAATTTACTTGTCCTGAAAGGTTATCGATATTATCGCCTTTTAAATTAATTAATACAAGAGAAGAAAAAATACCACTATCAGCTTTTGTTTTACTGGCAAGATTTAATTGAGACAAGTTAAGTTTATTTATGTTTGAAATAAAGTACATTTCAGTAACTATATATTTAAAATTAATG